>NZ_VWWH01000029.1:0-71825 GCF_011753045.1 Burkholderia sp. Ap-955 | reverse complement strand
CGGCAGCCAGCCGGCTTCCGCCAGCACGGCCGCCGCAGCGGACAGCGGTGCGGCCGCGTCGTCGCGATGCTCGAAAGCGTCGGCGGCCGCCGCAAGCCATGCGTCGGCCGCGCGCACGGCCCCGCCGCGCGGGTTGGGCAATGCGTCAGGGTGGGGAACGTTCGCCGGTTCGGGCCTCATGGACACGCGCGCCTGTCATCGTCAAGTCGCTCGCGCAAGCCTCGACGCGCGAGCGCCGGGCCGATGCGAGGCCTGAGCGGTGTGTCCGTGGGCCAAGGGTCCGGTCAGATCTGGACCATCTCGAAGTCTTCCTTGCGGGCGCCGCATTCAGGACACGTCCAGTTGATCGGGACGTCTTCCCAGCGCGTGCCCGGGGCAATGCCCTCTTCCGGCAGCCCGGCTTCTTCGTCGTAAATCCAGCCACAAATCAGGCACATCCAGCTCTTGTATTCCATCTTAAGCCGCGTCGGGAAAGTCGGTAAATTCGGGAGCCATGATGGTACCGTGTCGGGGCCGGACTGCCTAGCAATCGCGCTGGAGTAACGCGACTACGTTGCGCTGCGCTAAAAAATCCGTCGTGCAGGCCGGATTCCGCCGCATAATGGCTGAAAAGTGCGGCCTGCCGGGCAACACAGGGCCGAAAACGCCCATTTCGCCTCGCCGTCCGCATGCCCGTCGCTTTCCCGTTTTTCTCTTGCCCCATTTTTACATGTCCAGCAACGCCCCTCCGATCGTCCTCACCTTTGGCCTGTCCGACCCCACCGGCGGCTCTGGCATTCAAGCCGATCTGTTGACCCTGGCGAGCATGGGCTGTCACGGCGTGTCCGTCCTGACGGGCTACACCGTGCGCGACTCGGCCGCCTGCGACGAAGTGACCGGCCTCGATCCCGACGTGGTCGCCGCCCAGGCGCGCATGCTGCTCGAAGACATGCCGGTTGCGGCGTTCAAGATCGGCGCGGCGACGCGCGCGGAAGTCGTGAGCGCGATTGCCGAGGTCGTCGCCGACTACGACGGCGTGCCGCTCGTGCTCGCGCCCGACTTCACGCTCGACGACGAGCACGTGCTCGCCGCCGACGACCTGCGCGAATCGATCGCCGACCTGCTGGCGCCGCAAACCACACTGCTGGTCGCCGACTACGCGACGCTGATCGCGCTTGCGCAGCCGGACGGCGACGCCGAGGCGCCGAATCTCGACGCGGCCGTCTCGCACCTGCTGTCGCAGGGCTGCGAGTACATCCTGTCGTCCGAGACGGGCTCGCACCGGCTCGTCAATACGCTGTACGGCGAGGAAGGCCAGCTCCGCGAGGACATGTGGGATCGCTCGCCGCACCGGCTGATGGGCATCACCGACACGCTGGGCGCGGCCATCGCGGCGCTGCTCGCGAACGGCCAGGAGCCGCCCGAAGCGGTTCGCGAGGCGCAGGAATACCTGTACCAGGCCGTGCGTGATGCGTTCCGGCCCGGCATGGGGGCGTACCTGCCCGACCGGTTCTTCTGGGCGCGCAGCAACGAAGATTCGGATACGCCGCCGGCCGTGAAGGCCGACCCGGTGCCGAGGACATCGCACCGGCATTGACGCACGTGCGGCGGGGCATGCCCCGCCGTCGCCCCCACGTCAGGCCCTTTGGGCGCAGCACCTCCGGCCGCCCCGCGCACGCATCGAAATCCGCGCGCACATAAAAAAAGACCCGCATCGCTGCGGGTCTTTTCTTTTGGCTGGAACGCGCATCGCTGCGCGCTCCGGACACCATCGACCGAAGTCGATTACATGTCCATGCCCATGCCGCCCATGCCGCCCGGCATGCCGCCCGGCATCGGTGCATCTTCCTTCGGCAGTTCAGCAACAGCTGCGTCCGTCGTCAGCAGCAGGCCTGCAACCGACGCTGCGTTCTGCAGTGCGGTACGCGTGACCTTGGTCGGGTCGACGACACCGGCTTCGACCATGTCGACGTACTCGCCCGTCGCTGCGTTGTAGCCGTAGTTGCCCTGGCCTGCAGCAACTGCCGCCACCACGACGCTGGCTTCTTCGCCGCCGTTCGTGACGATCTGGCGCAGCGGCTCTTCCATTGCGCGCAGCACGATCTTGATGCCGGCGTTTTGATCGGCGTTAGCGCCGGTCAGGCCCGCGATCGCGGTGCGAGCGCGGATCAGCGCAACGCCGCCACCTGCCACGATGCCTTCTTCCACAGCTGCGCGCGTTGCGTGCAGTGCGTCTTCGACACGTGCCTTCTTTTCCTTCATTTCGACTTCGGTCGCAGCACCGACCTTGATCACTGCAACACCGCCGGCCAGCTTGGCCACGCGCTCTTGCAGCTTTTCACGGTCGTAGTCCGACGTCGCTTCTTCGATTTGCGCGCGCACTTGCTTCACGCGTGCTTCGATGTTCACGGCTTCGCCTGCGCCGTCGATGATCGTCGTGTTTTCCTTGCCCACTTCGATGCGCTTCGCCTGACCCAGTTCTGCCAGCGTTGCCTTCTCGAGCGTCAGGCCGGTTTCTTCCGCGATCACCTGGCCGCCGGTCAGGATCGCGATGTCTTCCAGCATCGCCTTGCGACGATCGCCGAAGCCCGGCGCCTTGACCGCAACGGTCTTCAGGATGCCGCGGATGTTGTTGACGACCAGCGTTGCGAGCGCTTCGCCTTCGATGTCTTCAGCGATGATCAGCAGCGGACGGCCAGCCTTAGCGACTTGCTCGAGTACCGGCAGCAGATCACGGATGTTCGACACCTTCTTGTCGTGCAGCAGCACGAACGGGTTGTCGAGGACGGCGACTTGCTTTTCCGGGTTGTTGATGAAGTACGGCGACAGGTAGCCGCGGTCGAATTGCATGCCTTCGACGACGTCGAGTTCGTCAGCCAGCGACTTGCCGTCTTCGACGGTGATGACGCCTTCCTTGCCGACCTTGTCCATCGCTTCAGCGATGCGATCGCCGATTGACGTGTCGCTGTTCGCCGAGATCGAGCCGACCTGTGCGATTTCCTTGTTGGTCGTGCACGGCTTGCTGATCTTCTTCAGCTCTTCGACAGCCGCTGCGACTGCCTTGTCGATGCCGCGCTTCAGGTCCATCGGGTTCATGCCCGATGCGACGTACTTCATGCCTTCGCGAACGATCGATTGCGCGAGGACGGTTGCCGTCGTCGTGCCGTCGCCTGCGTTGTCGCTGGTCTTGGAAGCGACTTCCTTGACCATTTGCGCGCCCATGTTCTGGAGCTTGTCCTTCAGCTCGATTTCCTTCGCGACCGACACACCGTCCTTGGTGACCGTCGGGCCGCCGAAGCTGCGCTCGAGCACGACGTTGCGGCCCTTCGGACCCAGCGTGACCTTGACTGCGTTGGCGAGAATGTTCACGCCTTCGACCATCTTCGAACGGGCGGAATCGCCGAATACGACGTCTTTAGCTGCCATCTTCTAACTCCTTGAATTCTTGGGAATATGTACCGTCGGTGGACGCTTACTTGGCGTTGACCACGGCCATGATGTCTTCTTCGCGCATGACCAGCAGTTCGCTGCCGTCGACCTTCACGGTCTGGCCTGCGTACTTGCCGAACAGGACGCGATCGCCGACCTTCACGTCGAGCGCGATCGGGGCGCCCTTGTCGTCGCGCTTGCCCGGGCCGACGGCCAGGACTTCACCCTGGTCCGGCTTTTCAGCAGCGGCGTCGGGGATCACGATGCCCGAGGCGGTCTTGGTTTCCTGATCCAGGCGCTTGACGATCACGCGATCGTGCAAAGGACGAAGGTTCATATTCACTCCTCTCTTGACTGAGATTGAAGAACGCTTAGGGAATCTGCCCGGCTTATCGCCCGGCAGAGAATTGTTAGCACTCTCGTGCAGCGAGTGCTAATTATATGGACGGGTTTTGACAAATTCAAGAAGGGGGACCTGACGAATTTTCAAGGCGGGGACGGGGCGAAAAAAGCACGAGGATCCGACAAAAAATCCTTTGAAAACAAACCCTGACAAGCGTCGCCCGGCCTTGCCGGTGGGGCCGCCCGGCCCGGAAATCTCATCCAGCCCCGTTTGGACACCGGGAAAGCACGGAGTTCCTGCGATCGGCGGCATTACCTCATAAATTCCGTAGCGGCGTCGATTCCGTCCGCCGGCACGCGCCATCCGGCGCCCGCCGGTTGCCTCCTGCGCCCCGCCCCGCGGATCCATCGATCCGCATCGAAGCATTCATTTTCGTTACGGCGATATTTACGGTTTACCTCGGCACCAAACAAGTGTCGGGCGCCATCCGTAAGGAGGTGGATTACATTCAGTAATTTAGATGCGAATCATTCTCGTTTACATTGACTTTCTCATTTGAGACTCCTACGATGCGCCGCGTTGCGTTCATCTTCATGCCCTGGCCGATCGGTGCCGAGCGTCCGGACAGCGACCGACAAGCAGGACTCCACACTAATTAGAACCACGGATTTGATATGAAGTTTGCGTCGTTCCAGGGAGACAACCTCCGGGCCCGGATGCGCCCCGCCGCGTGCGCGGCCATCCTCGCATGTGCATCGTTCGCGAGCGGCGCGGCTTTCGCCGACGTGCCGGTCGACGCACAGCCCGAAGCCCCCGAGGCCGACCTGGCGATCCAGGCGAAGCCGACCAACATGTGGACCGGCATCTGGACGCGCCAGAGCCTGCTCGGCGACATGGGCGGCATCCGCCCGTGGCTCGGCAAGTACGGCGCGACGCTGCAAATCACCGAAACCAGCGAATACCTCGCGAACCTGCGCGGCGGCCTGAACCGCGGCGGCGCGTACGACGGCTTGACGACGGCCACCTTGACGGTCGACACGCAGAAGGCAATCGGCCTGCCTGGCGGCACGTTCAACGTCAGCGCACTGCAGATCCACGGCACCAACCTGAGTGCGCGGAACCTCGGCACGCTCAACACCGCGAGCGGCATCGAGGCGCAGGGCACGACGCGCCTGTGGGAGCTGTGGTACCAGCAGTCGTTCCTCGACAAGCGCGTCGACGTGAAGATCGGCCAGCAGAGCCTGGACCAGGAATTCATGGTCAGCACGTATGCGAACACGTTCGTCAACACGATGTTCGGCTGGCCCGCGCTGCCGTCGTACGACCTGCCGAACGGCGGCCCCGCGTATCCGCTCGCGGGCCTCGGCGTGCGCGTACGCGCGCAGCTCACGCCGAAACTCACCGCGCTCGCGGGCGTGTTCGACGGCGACCCGCTCGGCAACAACCCGAACAACCTGAGCGGCACCAACTTCAACCTGCACAACGGCGCGCTCTATATCGGCGAACTGCAGTACGCGCTGAACCAGCCGTCGGACGGCGAAATGGACACCGGCCGCTCGAGCGGGCTGCCGGGCACCTACAAGATCGGCGTCTGGTATCACAACGGCCGCTTCGCGGACCAGAACGTGGGCACCGACGGGCTGCCGCTCTCGGATCCCGCGTCGAACGGCGACGCGCGGCAGCGTCACGGCAACTACAGCTTCTACGCGGTGGCCGACCAGATGATCTGGCGCCCCGACCCGACCGGGCCGCGCAGCCTCGGCGTGTTCGCGCGCGTGATGGGCGCGCCGGGCGACCGCAACCTGGTGAGCTTCTCCGCCAACGCGGGGATCGTGCTGAAGGCGCCGTTCGCAGGCCGCGACAACGACAGCGTCGGCCTTGGCGTCACATACATCCAGGTCGGCAACCACGTGACCGACCTCGACCAGACCGCGCGAACGTTCGCGGCCGGCCCGTACGGCGTGCGCACGCGCGAGACGACGCTCGAAGCGACCTACCAGTACCAGGTCAACCCGTGGTGGATCGTCCAGGCCGACGCGCAGTACACGTTCAATGCCGGCGCCGGCCAGAACCCGAGCGACCCGACCCAGCCGCTGCGCAACACGTTCGTGCTCGGCGCGCGGACGACGATCACGTTCTGAGCGACGCGCCCACGCTGACCATTTTCGCGCGCCGCCCGGACGGCGCGCTCCCCAGGAGACCCACATGAATCCATCCGCCCCGCTTCGCCGTCTCGCGACGGGCGTACTGGCCGTCGCCGCACTGACGGCCGCCGCCGGCGCACTCGCCGAGCCGCAAGGTTTCCTCGAGACCGTGCATCGCCACACCACGCTCGTCAACACGGTGCCGGACAACGGCGACCAGAACCCGTACGCGATCGCGGTCGCGCCGGTGTCGGCCGGCACGATCCAGGCGGGCGACGTGCTCGTCGACAACTTCAACAACTCGGCGAACCTGCAGGGCACCGGCAGCACGATCGTCAACTACCGCCCGTCGACGAAGCAGCTGAGCCTGTTCGCGTCGATCCCGCGCGGCCTGAAGGCGTGCCCGGGCGGCGTCGGCCTGTCGACGGCGATGACGATGCTGAAATCCGGCTGGGTGATCGTCGGCAGCACGCCGAGCAACGACGGCACGACCAACACCAAGGGCGCCGGCTGCCTGATCGTGCTCGATCCGCAAGGCAAGATCGCGTCGACGTGGTCGACCCCGAACATCAACGACCCGTGGGGCAACATGGCCGTGGTCGACCGCGGCGACAGCGCGACGCTGTTCGTCAGCATGGCCGGCTTCGGCGTCGGCGGCGCGGACGGCAATCCGCCCGTCTACAAGCAGGCGACCGTACTGCGTCTCGACCTCGACGTGCCGGCCGGCAAGCCGCCCGTCATCAAGCAGGAAACGATCGTTGCGAGCGGCCTCGGCGCGCAGGCCGACAAGGGCGTGTTCCTGGTCGGCCCGACCGGCCTCGCGCTGTCGGGCGACCAGAAGAAGCTGTACGTGTCGGACGCGATCGGCAACCGCATCGTCGAGATCGACGACCCGCTCACGCGCGATACCAGCGCGGGCGTCGGCCGCCAGGTGACCGCCGACGGCTTCCTGCGCCGCCCGCTCGCGCTCGCCACCGCACCGAACGGCCACCTGCTCGCGACCAACGCGCAGAACGGCCAGGTCGTCGAGATCGACCCGGTCGCCGGCAAGCAGATCTACGCACGCTGGATCAATACCGACAAGGCGCAATCGCCCCCCGGCAACGGCAACCTGTTCGGCATCGCCATGACGCCCGAAGGCGACGGTTTTTACTACGTCGCGGACGACGTCAACACGCTGTTGCTCGCGAAGTAAGGGAGCCCATCATGGCAGACGATTCCAACCAGCCACCGCGCCCCGCGCGGCGCGGCTTCCTGAAGGCGGGCGGCGCCGCGGTGGCCGCCGGCCTCGCAGCGGCGTCGATCCCGGCCGCGAAGGCGGCGGATGCACCCGCCGCCGCACCCGCGCCCGCTTCCGCGCACGACGGCGTCGAGCCGTTCTACGGCAAGCACCAGAGCGGCATCGCGACACCGCAGCAGCGCCACGCGTATTTCGCGGCGCTCGACCTGACGACGGCCCAGCGCGCGGATGTCATCACGCTGCTGAAAACCTGGACCGACGCCGCCGCGCGCATGACGCGCGGTGATACCGCACTGCCGCTCGCCGCGACGGGCGCCGACGACGTCGCGCCGGCGGACGGAGGCGACGCGCTCGGCCTCGGCCCCGCGCGCCTGACGATCACGTTCGGCTTCGGCCCCGGCATGTTCGCGCTGGCGGGCAAGGACCGCTTCGGCCTCGCGAAGCATCGGCCCGCCGCGCTCGTCGACCTGCCGCGCTTCAACGGCGACCAGTTGCTGCCGGAAAAGACCGGCGGCGACCTGTTCATCCAGGCGTGCGCGGACGACGCGCAGGTCGCGTTCCACGCGGTGCGCCAGCTCGTGCGCCTCGGCGCGAAAGCGGCGCAGATGCGCTGGGGCCAGGCCGGCTTCACGTCGGGCAAGCCCGGCGAGACGCCGCGCAACCTGATGGGCTTCAAGGACGGCACGATGAATCCGCCGATGTCCGACCCGGCCGCGATGGATGAATTCGTGTGGGCCGGCAGCGAAGGCCCGGCATGGATGAACGGCGGCACCTACACGGTCGTGCGCCGGATCCGCATCACGCTCGAGCACTGGGACAACACGGAGCTCGGCTTCCAGGAGCAGGTGGTCGGCCGTCACAAGTACAGCGGCGCGCCGCTCGGCCAGAAGCACGAGTTCGAGGCGCTCGATCTCGACGCGGCCGACAAGGACGGCAACCCGGTGATCCCCGACAACGCGCACGCGCGCCTCGCGTCGCCGCAGTTGAACAACGGCGCGCAGATCCTGCGCCGCGCGTACTCGTACAACGACAGCACGAACTTCTACATCGAGCGCTGGCCGCCGTGGCGCCAGCAGACCGAGTACGACGCGGGGCTGATGTTCGTCGCGCACCAGCGCGACCCGCGCAAGGGCTTCATTCCGATCAACGAGAAGCTCGCGAAGCTGGACATCATGAACCAGTTCACGACGCACGTCGGCAGCGCGATCTTCGCGTGCCCGCCGGGCGCGCAACCGGGTTCGTACATCGGCGCCGCGCTGTTCGAGGCATGACGACACGCCACGCAAGCCAAGGCACACCTTCCCGGCCCGGCCGGATGCAACCTGCTGAAAACCACATGAACACTTCACCCGTTAGCCGCTCGCTGCGGCACCTGATTTCCGCGGCGGCCGCCGCGCTGATGCTGACCGGCGCACTGCACGCCGCGCGCGCGCATGCCGCGACGCTCACGCTGTACAACGCGCAGCACGAGCAGGTCGTCAACCAGCTCGTCAAGGACTTCGAGGCGCAGAGCGGCATCACCGTGAAGGTGCGCTCGGGCGAAGGCCCGGCACTCGCCGCGCAGCTCGTCGCGGAAGGCGACCGCACGCCGGCCGACGTGTACTTCACCGAGAACTCGCCGGAGCTCGTGCTGCTCGACCGCAAGGGCCTGTTCGCGAAGACCGACGCCGCCACGCTGCAATCGGTACCCGCGCGCTTCAACCCGGCCGACGGCGACTGGGTCGGCGTGCTCGCGCGCGAGAACGTGCTCGTCTACAACACCGCGAAAATCCAGCCGCAGCAGCTGCCCGCTTCGCTGCTCGATCTCGCGAAACCGGAATGGAAGGGCAAGGTCGGCGTCGCGCCGAGCGACGCGGACTTCCTGCCGCTCGTGAGTGCGGTGCTCGCACTGCACGGCGAAGCCGCGACGCTGCAATGGCTGAAGGGCCTGAAGGCCAACGCGCAGATCTTCGACGACGACGAAGGCGTGACGGCGGCCGTCAACCGCGGCGGCGTGCTGACCGGCATCATCAACAACTACTACTGGGACCGCCTGCACGCCGAGCTCGGCGACAAGTCGACCCGCAGCGCGATCCATCACTTCGGCACAGGCGACGTCGGCGGTGCCGTCAACGTGTCCGGCGCCGCCGTGCTGAAGGCCTCGAAGCACCAGCCGGAAGCGCAGAAGTTCGTCGCGTATCTCGTCAGCGAGCGTGCGCAGAAACTGATGGCCGGCGGCCATATCAGCTTCGAGTATCCGCTGCATCCGGGCGTCGCGCCCGATCCGATCCTGAAGCCGTTCAACGAACTGAGCCCGCCGGCGCTGTCGTTCGAACAGCTCGGCGACGACAGCCAGGCCGGCAAGCTGCTGCGCCAGGCAGGCCTGCTCTGAGCATGAGCGACGCCGTGTCCCGCACGGCAGGCACCGCACGCGACGGCGAGCACACCGCGACACGGCGCCGCCCGTCGCGCGCGCTCGTCGCCGCGGCCGCGTGCGGGCCGCTCGCGATCCTGCTGCCGCTCGGCTTCACGCTGTACCGCGCGGCCACCTTCGGCGTCGACGATGCGATCGAGCTGCTGTGGCGCCCGCTCGTCGGCGAACTGCTGGTCAACACGTTGTCCATCACGCTCGCCGCGACCCTCGCGTGCACGCTGCTCGGCACGGCGCTCGCGTGGTTCATCGAGCGCACCGACCTGCCCGCCCGGCCGCTGTGGACCGCGCTCGCGGCCGCGCCGCTCGCGGTGCCGCCGTTCATCACGAGCTACGCGTGGGTGTCGCTGAGCCTCGACCTGCAGGATTTCCTCGGCGCGCTGATCGTGCTGACCTCCGCGTACTTCCCGCTCGTCTACCTGCCGGTGGCCGCCGCGCTGCGCGAACTCGACCCCGCGCTGGAGGAAAGCGCGCGCACGCTCGGCTGCTCGCCGTCGCATACCTTCTTCCGCGTCGTGCTGCCGCAGCTGCGCCCCGCGCTGTGCGGCGGGATGCTGCTCGTCGCGCTCGGCGTGCTGTCCGAGTTCGGCGCATTCCAGTTGCTGCGCTTTCGCACGTTCACGACCGAGATCTATGCGGAATACCGCACCGCGTTCGACGGCGGCGGCGCATCGCTGCTCGGCTGCGTGCTAATCGCGCTGTGCCTGCTGTGCCTCGCGATCGAGGCACGCGCACGCGGCCATGCGCGCTACGGTCATACGCACCGCGCCGCGCGCCGCGTCGCGATGCGTTATCCGCTCGGCCCGCTACGCGGCCCCGTCACCGCCGCGTTCGCCGCACTCGCCGCGGCGACGCTCGGCGTGCCGCTCGCGATGATCGGCTACTGGCTCACGCAACAGGGCGCGGCCGCCGTCACGCCGGCCGACGTGTCGCCCGAACTGCTGTGGCAGGCCACGCTGGCGTCGTCCGGCTACGGCCTGATGGCGGCCGCCGTCACGACGCTGCTCGCGCTGCCGCTCGCGTTCCTGCTGGTCCGTTATCCGGGCCGCGTCGCGACGCTCCTCGAGCGCACGGCGATGACCGTGCAGGGCGTGCCGGGCATCGTCGTCGCGCTGGCGATCGTGTCGATCACGGTACGGCTGCTGCAGCCGCTCTACCAGAGCGCACCGGCGCTCGTCGCCGCGTACGCGATCCTGTTCCTGCCGCTGGCGGTCGTCAGCGTGCGCGCGGCGCTGTCGCACGTGCAGGTCCGGCTCGAGGAAACGGCACGCTCGCTCGGGCTCGGCTGGCGCGCGACGCTCACGCGTGTGGTGCTGCCGCTCGCGGCGCCCGGCCTCGGCGCGGCCGCGACGATGGTGTTCATCTCGGTCGTGACGGAACTCAACGCGACGCTGCTGCTGTCGCCGATCGGCACCCGCACGCTCGCGACGCAGGTGTGGAGCGATACGGCGACGCTCGCGTTCGCCGCCGCGGCGCCCTATGCGGCGCTGCTCGTCGCGCTGTCGCTCGGTGCATCGGGACTGCTGTTCCTGCTGCTCGGCCGCGCGTCGGTGCGCGACTGAGCGCCGCCCTTTTTCCCCGGAACCGCCCATGAGCGAACTACGCATCCACGGCCTGTCGAAATCGTTCGGATCGCATACCGTCCTGCACGACATCGACCTCACCGTGCGGCGCGGCTCGCGCCTCGCGCTGCTCGGCCCGTCCGGCAGCGGCAAGACCACCCTGCTGCGCGTGCTGTGCGGCTTCGAGCGCGCCGAGCGCGGCACCGTCGAAATCGATGGCCGCCGCGTGGCCGCGCCCGACGTGCATCTGCCGCCCGAGCAGCGCCGGATCGGCTACGTGCCGCAGGAAGGTGCGCTGTTTCCGCATCTGTCGGTGGCCGACAACATCGCGTTCGGTCTGCCGCGCGCGGCGCGGCGGCACCATCATCGCGTCGACGAACTGCTCGAGATGGTCGGGCTGCCCGCGTCGTATGCGAGCCGTGCGCCGCAGCAACTGTCCGGCGGGCAGCAGCAGCGCGTCGCGCTCGCTCGCGCGCTCGCGCCCGAGCCGTCGCTCGTGATCCTCGACGAACCGTTCTCCGCGCTCGACACGTCGCTGCGCCACGAAACGCGCAGCGCGGTCGCCGATGCGCTCGCCGCGGCAGGCGCGACCGCGGTGCTCGTCACGCACGACCAGCCCGAGGCGATGACGCTCGGCGACGAAGTGGCGGTGATGTGGCACGGCCGGCTCGTGCAGACGGCCGCGCCGCAGACGCTGTACCGTCAACCCGTCACGCGCGACGTCGCGTCGTTCGTCGGACAGGCCGTGCTGCTCGCCGGCCGCGTGCGCAACATGCGCATCGCCTGCGCGCTCGGCGACCTGCCGCTCGTCGCGCCGCTGCCCGACGGGCCAGCCGATGCGATGCTGCGTCCCGAGCAGATCGGCATCGTGCCGGTCACGCACGGCGACGCGGCGCGCGGTCATACGGCGCGTGTCGAAGTCGCGCAGTTCGCGGGCCAGGACGCCGACGTGCTCGTGCGCCTCGATGCCGATGGCGACGTACGCGTGCGCGCACGCGTGCCGGGACACCGGTGTCCGGCCGTCGGCGAACGTGTCGCATTGGTGGTGGATGGCGCGGTGATGGCGTACGCGCGCTGAGCGGCGCGGCCCGCCGCTACGCGCCTTTGCTCGCGTTCACCCGCGCTCAGGCATCGGCGCAGCCCGCATCCGGCAAAGGCCGGAAGGTCCGGCCCTCCGTCTCAACCGCGGCGCCCAGCAGCCGCGCGAGCCCCTTCGCGCCTTCGCGCATCACGACGTCGTGGTTCCATCGGAACAGCGGGCGACCGAGCGGCTCCAGCCAATTCATCCAGCGCACGTGCGTGCGGATGTGCCAGTCGTAGCGCACGATCGTACGTGCGCCGTCGGCGACGAACGACCAGCATCCGTCGCCTTCGATCGCGCCGCTCGCGCGGCCTTCGAGTGCATGCGGCGGCTCGACGCGTCGCACGCGCATGTCGAAGGTCAACCGGTACGGCAGCGTCCCCTTCCATGTGTAACGGTGCAGCGCGCCGACGCCGCGCGCGTCGCCCGGTTCGATCTCGACGGTGCTCACGGCACCCTTCCACCAGGCGGGCCAGCGGTCGACCTGGTAGATCGCGTCCCACACCGCCGCGAGCGGCGCGTCCACGCGCCAGGTCGTCGAGAACCGGTATTCCGCCATGCAGCCTCCGGCATGCCCGTCACGGGCACGAGTCAGCGCACCGCTCAGGGCGCGAAGAAGCGTTCGGGAAACGCGACGTCGATCTCGATGTCGTCGAGCGTCACGGTTTCGAGCGGCACATCGTCATCGTCCGCGAAGCTGACGACCTTCCGCGGAAAGCCGTCCTCGGTATCGAGCCACAGCCGGTAGCGATGCACGCCGTCGACCGCGTGCGCGGGCGCGCCCGTGACCGACACGCGCAGCGCGGTCCGGCCGCCGACGGCCTCCTCGCCTTCGGTCACCGTCGCGCCGCCTTCCTGCAGCGCATGGACGTTGCGCAGCAGTTCGCCGACGTCCGACCGGTCGACCCGGTGGCCGCTGCGGTCGCGCACGAGCGGATTGGACGGCGACAGCGTCAGCGCGGGCGGCGCATGCACGCCGAACGGACGCAGCCGCACCTTGCCGTCGCCGGGATCGTAGGCGAGCACCGCGCCGTGATGCGGTGACACGAAATCCATCCGGACGAAGCCCGGTTTCAGGTACGCGTAATGGATTTCGGTATGCTCGCCGCCGCGCGCGGACGAGCGGATCGTCGCGCGGTACGAGCGGACGTGGTCGAAATGCGCCTGCGCGACGGTCACGGGATCGGCGGTCATGCTCGCTCCTATCAGGCTCGCGGCCAGCAACGCGGCGATCACGGCGCCGCCTCGACATCGAGCACGCCTTCCATCCCGCGCTCGCGATGGCTCCTGAAAAACAGGAGCCGATGCGTGCAATAGTAGGCGAACCGGCCCGGCTGCGCCGGCGTGAAGCGAAACGTCTTCGGCGTCGTGCCGAGCTCGGTGCGCACCGCGATGCCGGCTTGCGGCGCATCGATTTCGAAGCTGTGCGGCACCGGGCCGGGCGCGGCCGACACGGTCAGCTCGACCGGCACGTGCGCCCGCACGATCACGTGGTTCGGTCGGAAGAAATAACTGCCGCCGACGATCGCCACCCGTTGCACGCCGTCGGCGTCGACGGGCACGCGCAGCGGCGCGTCGCCGTCCGCCCGAGCAAGCGCGGCGCCCGCGGCGAGCGCCGCCAGCACCAGCATCGGCACGAGCCCCTTCGTCATCGTCGTCTTCATCACCTGCTCCCTGCCGGCGCCGCGCGCGTCACCCCTTCCACGCGTCGGTCGGGCCGCCGAGTTCGCCGCACGCATCGATCGCGAGTTCGCGCAGGCGCCGTTCGTCGCCCTGGCCGGACAATGCGTAGCCCATCCCGCGATCCGACCAGAAATACGTGTAGCGGTCGCCCGCCGAGATCGCCTTCGGCGCGAGACGCCGTGTGTCGTAGGCCGTCATGTACAGCGTCACGCGCTCGCCGTCCGCGCGCTGGTACATGAGTTGCGCGGCCGGCCCCGCTTCGCCGGGAAGCAGCCGGCCGCCGAGCAACCGGTAACCGTATTCGTCGAGCGACGGCGCACGCACGGGCCGCCCGAGACGCGCGGACAGCCACGCGACGAGATGGCCGGGGTCGCCCGCGCCGACCTCGACCGGATGGTCGCGGTCGGCCACATACGTCGCATAGGCGACATCCGCGCGCGCGGCGAACGCCGGTTCACCGCCGAACGCCATCCAGCCCGCATGCAGCGCGACACCGATCAGCAGCCCGGCCGCGAGCCCCGCGAACGCATAGGCGATCCCGCGCCGGCGCGGCGCACGGCGTTGCACGAACAGCGCGGACGCGGCGGCCGGCAGCGGGAACAGCGCCTGCAGCGCGTCGCGCTGCGCCTGATAATGCGCGAATCGTTCGGCTTCCTCCGGATTGGCCAGCACGCGCTCGAGCACCTCGCGACGCTCGTGCCCGGACAGCTCGCCGTCCAGCAACGCGGACAGCAGTTGCGCCGACGCATCGTCGTCCCGCTCGTTCGAAGGCTTGTGCGGATCGTCCATCATGTCTTCCCGATCACCCGTAATGCAGCCGTGCCGTGCGCCGGCGGCTCGTCGGACAACAGCGCGCGCATCTGCCCGCGCGCCCGTGCAAGCCGCGACATCACCGTTCCCACCGGGACGCCGAGCACCTCCGCGGCATCGCGATAGCTCAATTCCTCGAGCGCGACCAGCAGCAGCACCTCGCGCTGTTCGACCGGCAGCCGGTACAGCGCGCGCTGCACGTCGCGCAGCACCAGCCCGCCGATTTCGCCGGCCGGTGCGGCCATCGTCTGCCACGGCGCCGTCGCATCGTCGACCGCGATCTCGTGCCGCGCGCGCAACTGGTCGATGAAGCGGTGCCGCAGCAGCGTCAGCAGCCATGCGCGCAGGTTGCCGCCGTCGCGCGGCGGGCGGTTCAGCGCACGCTCGAGCGTGTCCTGCACGAGATCGTCTGCCCAGGCCCGGTCACCCGTCAGCGCGCGCGCATAACGCGTGAGATGCGGCAACCACACCAGCAGATCCGATTCGTAGCTCATCAGGATGCCTCGCGCACCGCCCCACCGCGCGTCGTCACGGACGCGCGACGTGCCACTTGCCGC
Source organism: Burkholderia sp. Ap-955 (assembly GCF_011753045.1). Classification (NCBI taxonomy): domain Bacteria; kingdom Pseudomonadati; phylum Pseudomonadota; class Betaproteobacteria; order Burkholderiales; family Burkholderiaceae; genus Burkholderia; species Burkholderia sp. Ap-955. Next base: position 56,587 of record NZ_VWWH01000029.1, on the reverse strand, counting down.
CGACCCCGTCGCCGCCCGCTTCGCCGGGCTTGTGATCCAGCTTCCAGCGATACAGCGGGCGCCCGCGGTACGCCCATTGCTTGCTGCCGTCGTCACGCGCGACGAGACTCAACGCGCCGGTTGCCTTGTCGTACGCGTCGGCAAGCGCAGGCGGCCAGTTCGCCGCGCACGCGCGGTCGCATGCGCTCTTGCCGGGTGCATCGCGATCAAACACGTACAGCGTCATGTGATCTTCGTCGACCAGCTTTCCGTCGCCGGCTCGCGGTGGGTCCGCGGCGGCGGGCTGCACGATTGACGCCGTCAGCGCGGCGGCGACGAGTATCCGTTTCATGCCCTTTCTCCTTGACGCGGTATCGCGACACGGCGGCACCGGCCGGGACGATCAGCTTCGTCACGACCATTATCCCGCCGGCCGGCGCTGCCGGGATTCGGTATGTAAACGGATGGAGGCGACCGGTTATTCCACGCCGGCCGGCGAGCGCCGTTGGCGGCGGCCATTCGTCCGACGAAAGAAAAAAGGGACACCAAAGACAACGCGGCATGACATCGCTGTCATGCCGCGTCGTGCGGCCCGTTGCGCACGGCGGCCGATCCTGGCTCCGCCGTGCGTGCGCGGCCGGTTACTTCGGCAGTGCGCCCGTCAGCGACTGGAGCAGCGACGACACCGGCGCGAGCGGGTTGCCCGGCGCGCTGTTGCCCGAGTGCGGCGTGACCGACAGGCCCGGCGCGGAGCCGAGCGCCGTGCCCACCGTCGTACCGACCGCGTTGACGACCGTCGCCGTGGCGTTGGCGCCCGTCGTCAGCAGCGAGCCGACTGCACCCGCCGTGCCGCCGGCCGCGTTCGCGCCCGAGCCGAGCAGGCTGCCGCCCGCCGCTGCCGTCGAACCGGCCGCGCCCGACAGCGCGCCGGCCGCCTGCCCGAGGGCCACCGGACCGTTCGCGAGTGCGCCCGACACCGAACCGAGCGCACCGGTCAGTGCGCCGGCCGGGTTGCTGCCGCCCGTCAGGCCGCTCACGAGGTTCGTGATCGGGGCGATCGGGTTGCTGCCTGCCGCGCCCGACAGCGTGCCGACGACCTGGTTCACGACGCCTTGCACCGGCGCCAGCGGATTCGAGCCGCCGAGGTTGCCGAGCGTGCCGACCACCTGGTTCACGACGCCCTGTACCGGCGCCAGCGGGCTCGAGCCGCCGAGGTTGCCGAGTGCGCCCACGACGGAGCCGACCGCGTTACCCAGTGCGTTCGTGGCCGTGCCGACCGCGTTGCTGCTGCCAAGCGTGCCGACGACCTGGTTCACGACGCCCTGCACCGGCGCCAGCGGGTTCGAGCCGCCGAGGTTGCCGAGTGCGCCCGTCACCGAGCCCAGCGCGCCGGTCAGCGCACTGGCTGCGTTGCCGCCCGTCGGCAGCGCGTTCTGCAGACCGTTGACGAGGTTCGTGATCGGCGTGATCGGGCTACCGCCACCCGCGCCGGACAGCGTGCCGACGACCTGGTTCACGACGCCTTGCACCGGCGCCAGCGGGCCTCCCGCGTCGCCCAGCGTGCCGGCGAGCTGCGTGACGACGCCCTGCACCGGAGCCAGCGGGCTTCCCGCGCCGCCGACGTTGCCGAGCGTGCCCGTGATCGTGTTGACCGCGTTGCTCAGTGCGCCGGCCGGGTTGCCGCTGCCGAGCGTACCCGTGACCTGGTCGACGACGCTCTGGATCGGCGCCAGCGGGTTCGAGCCGCCGCCGATGCCGCCCAGTGCGCCCGTCACCGTGCCGAGTGCGCCGGTCAGCGCGCCTGCCGGATTGCCGCTGCCGAGCGTGCCCGTGACCTGGTTCACGACGCCTTGTACCGGCGCCAGCGGGTTCGAGCCGCCACCGATGCCGCCCAATGCGCCCGTCACCGTGCCGAGCGCGCCGGTCAGTGCACCAGCCGGATTGCCGCTGCCGAGCGCGCCCGTGACCTGGTTCACGACGCCTTGTACCGGCGCCAGCGGATTCGAGCCGCCACCGATGCCGCCCAATGCGCCCGTCACCGTGCCGAGCGCGCCGGTCAGCGCACCAGCCGGATTGCCGCTGCCGAGCGTGCCCGTTACCTGGTTCACGACGCCTTGAACCGGCGCCAGCGGGTTCGAGCCGCCGCCGATGCCGCCCAGTGCGCCCGTCACCGTGCCGAGTGCGCCGGTCAGCGCGCCTGCCGGATTGCCGCTGCCGAGCGTGCCCGTCACTTGATTGACGACGCCTTGAACCGGAGCCAGCGGATTCGCGCCGCCGCCGATGCCGCCCAATGCGCCCGTCACCGTGCCGAGTGTGCCGGTCAGCGCGCCTGCCGGATTACCGCTGCCGAGCGCGCCTGTGACCTGGTTCACGACGCCTTGTACCGGCGCCAGCGGGTTTGAGCCGCCACCGATGCCACCCAATGCGCCCGTCACCGTGCCGAGCGCGCCGGTCAGTGCGCCTGCCGGGTTGCCGCTGCCGAGCGCGCCCGTGACCTGATTCACGACGCCCTGTACCGGCGCCAGCGGATTCGAGCCACCGCCGATACCGCCCAGGGCGCCCGTGACCGTGCCGAGAGCGCCCGTCAACGCGCCAGCCGGGTCGCCGCCACCGAGCGCACCCGTCACTTGATTGACGACACCCTGAACCGGCGCCAGCGGATTCGAGCCACCGCCGATACCGCCCAGGGCGCCCGTGACCGTGCCGAGAGCGCCCGTGACCGTGCCGAGAGCGCCCGTCAACGCGCCAGCCGGGTCGCCGCCACCGAGCGCACCCGTCACTTGATTGACGACACCCTGAACCGGCGCCAGCGGGTTCGAGCCGCCACCGATGCCGCCCAGTGCGCCCGTCACCGTGCCGAGTGCACCGGTCAGTGCGCCTGCCGGGTTGCCGCCACCGAGCGCACCCGTCACTTGATTGACGACACCTTGTACCGGCGCCAGCGGATTCGAGCCGCCACCGATGCCGCCCAGTGCGCCCGTGACCGTGCCGATCGCGCCAGTCAGTGCGCCTGCCGGGTCGCCGCCACCGAGCGCGCCCGTTACTTGATTGACGACGCCTTGCACCGGCGCCAGCGGGTTCGAACCACCGCCGATACCACCGACCGCACCCGTCACCTGATTGACGACACCCTGAACCGGTGCCAGCGGATTCGACCCGCCGCCGACATTACCCAGTGCCCCCGTTACCGTGCCAACCGCATTGCTCAGCGTCCCCGTCGCCGTATTCAGCGCACCGGTCAACGCACCCGCCGGGTTGCCGCCGCCCAACGCACCCGTCACCTGATTCAGCACCCCCTGGACCGGCGCGAGCGGCTGTACCGTGCCGCCGCCACCGCCGAGTGCGCCCGTCACCGCCCCCACGGCGCCCGACAGTACCTGGCCGGGATCGCCCAGCGACGTCTGGATCGCGCCCGCCCCGCCTGCCGCCACTGTGACCGAGCCCAGCGGCGACGTACCCGTCGCGACCAACCCGACCGACACGCTGTTCGTCGGCGGGTTGACGATCACTTGCGGAATCGGCAGCGCATCAAGGGCCCCCGCCATCGCGGAACCCGAAGCCAGTACCCCGAACACCGTCGCAACCGACAGCGCCACACCCGTCAATTTAAAATTGTGTCTCATCTTTATTTTCCCCATCTCGGTTGGCACAACGTTGATAAAGCATGGGGACGGATTGCACGAAGTGTGCCAATTCGAAAAACAGGATCGATTCGTCTGCCTATTGACGGGCAATAACGCTTTTTTAATCGATTTCAGACGAAATTCACGGCCGTGGCGCCGCAATCATCTGACGAAAAAGGCCGACGAAACACGGATGTAACGTAACGTTTGCGAGCCCCGTGGTAACGTGTTCCGGTACATTCCGCGTAACACCGGAACACCCGCTGCGACGGTGTGCCTCACGTCGCGAGCGGCTGCCCATTACGCATTTCAGCAATATGAAAATGCATTGATAAATCGCCGATTTTCTGATTTTCTTTATTTCGCGATTATCTTTCTTGCCGATTACGCAGATCATTTCCGATTGCGTGATTTCCGATAATTCGGATAGCAGATTGAAACATTGTGAAGGGCGGCGCGCGCGACGCAGCGCACCGCCGGATCAGCCGAAGCGCGCGGGCCGGTACGGATGAGGATCGATATAGGTCGGCGCGCCCGTCATCATTTCGGCGAGCAGTCGTCCGCTTGCGGGGCCGAGCGTGAGCCCGTGATGGCAATGGCCGAACGCGAACCACAGGTGGCGATGGCGCGGCGCGGGCCCGATCACAGGGCGCATGTCGGGCGTGCACGGTCGCATCCCGAGCCACGGTTCGGGATCGAGCCGCTCGCCGATGCCGAACGCGTCGCGCGCCAGCGGCTCGGCGCGCGCGAGCTGCACGCCGGTCGGCGGTGCGCCGCGCAGCGCGATCTCGACGCCGGTCGTGAGCCGCAGGGGGCCGCCTTCCATCGGCGCGACGACGAAACCTGCCTCGGTATCGCACACGGGCACGTTCAACGGCGCGCGCGTCGGCCGGTAATGCATGTGATAGCCGCGCTTTGCGCGCAGCGGAATCCGATAGCCGAGCGGCTCGAAGACGTGATCGGACCACGGCCCGAGCGCCACCACGGCCGAGCGTGCCGAGATCGGCCCGTGTTCGGTACCGACCTGCCAGCCGCCCTCCACCTGCACGAGCGTCCGGGCATCGCCGAGCGCGAACGTGCCGCCGTCGCGCTCGAACAGCCGCGCGTAGGCTTTGGTCAGCCCGCCCGGGCTCGACACGGTCTTCGGGTCCTGCCAGTGGAATGCGCCGCAGAACGCGTCGCCGATACCGGGCTCGCGTGCGCGCAACGCACGTGCGTCGAGCACGGTCATCCGCAGCCCGTGCGCGTCGGCCACGCGCTGCTGCGCGCGCGTTTCCGCATCGAACAACTCAGGCGAACGGAACGCCTCGATCCACCCGCCGTCGTGCACGAGCGGCTGCGCATCGGTGCGCGCGAGCAGCGCGTCGTGCTCGACCACGCTCGCCGCGACGAGCGGCAACAAGTCGCGCGCGGCGACCGCCAGCCGCTGCGGCGACGATTCGCGCCAGAAGCGCGCGAGCCAGCCCGCATACGCGGGCAGCGCGCGGTAGTCCCAGTAGAGATCGACCGAGCGGTTGCGCGCATAGCGCAGCAGCGTGCCGAGCCGGCGCGGAAACGCGTACGGCACGACCGACGAGCGCTCGATCAGCCCCGCATTGCCGTGGCTCGTTTCCTCGCCGGGCGCGCGCCGGTCGACGAGCGCGACGCGCAGCCCGCGATCCTGCAGATGCAGCGCCGACGACACGCCGACGATGCCGGCCCCCAGAACGATGACGTCGAAATCCATGGTTCCCCGTACTGCGTCGAGATTCGATGCGACACGCGCCGGCGCGGCGGCCGGCGCACGGCGGTCATTACGATTACTTCGAGACGATGTCGCGCTTGAAGTACTTCTGCGACAGCGCGCTGAGCGTGCCGTCCTTCTTCAGCGCGTCGAGCGCACCGACGATCTTCGCCTGCAGCGCCTTGTCGTTCTTGCGCATCCCGAAGCCCGTGCCTTCGCCGAGCGTCGCCGGATCCTTCAGCGGCTCGCCGACGATCTGGTAGTCGCGGCCGGCCGGCTTGTCGAGGAAACCGTCCTGCGCGGTCTGTGCTTCCTGCACGGCCGCGTCGAGGCGACCCGCGACGAGGTCGGCGTAGATCTGGTCCTGATCCTGGTACGACACCACGGCCACGCCCGCGTTGGCCCAGTGCGCCTTCAGGAAATCCTCCTGGGACGAGCCCTGCAGCACGCCGACGTGCTTGCCGCGCAGGCTCGCGACGTCGGGCCGCAGCGGCGAGCCGTGCTTCGCGATCATCACGATCGGCACCACGTAGATCGCCGGCGTGAAATCGATGCTCTGCCGGCGCTTCGACGTGATGTTCATCGCCGAGTTGATCGCGTCGAACTTGCGCGCCTGCAGCGCCGGGATCAGGCCGTCGAACGCATTCTCGACCCACATGCATTTCATGTTCAGCTTCGCGCACACCGCGTTGCCGATGTCGACGTCGAAGCCCTGCAGCTGGCCGGCCGGCGTCTTGCTCTCGAACGGCGGATAGGCGGCTTCGATCCCGAAGCGCAACGTGGTCTGTTCCGCATGGGCCGTGACGGCCGCGCAGGCAAGCGCCGCGGCGGCGCAAAGGGAGAGCTTCCAGTTCATGACGGTCCTTCCGTTCTGGATTGAGGCGATGAAGATCGGTGCACGACGGTGCCGGCCGGACGCCCGATCGGCATTCGAAGCAGGCGGCCGCCACACGGCGGCGCATCGTGTCCTGCACACGAAATATAGACTTAAAGTCTACTATAGACTATAGGGGATACGAGAATCGTGCCCCGATACGCGACATCAAAAGATCGCCATCCACCATAAATGCCTTTGATTTACCGGCGTTTTTTTCGAGCCACGCGACGACACGGAGTCTCGAAAAGAAAAATTATCCGGATTTTGTTTGTCTATATTAGACTTTTCGTCCATCACGAACATTGCCGGACACCGTCGATCGAGACTGTCCTGTCCGGCCCCGACCGGAGATGTCCCCATGACGCAAACCGCCCCGACCCTGCCGCTGACCGTCGACGAAGCCGCGGTGCGCGCGGCCCTGCCGTCGCTCGACGTGCTCGGCACGCTGCGCCGCATGTTCGCGTCGCTCGCCGCGGCGCGCGCGGTGCAGCCGCCGCAGACGCTCACGCTGTTTCCCGACCAGGCCGGCGACTTCATCACATATCTCGGCGCGCTCGCCGACGCGCAGGTGTTCGGCGCGAAGCTGTCGCCGTATGTCGTGACGGGCGGCAAGCCCGACGGGAGACCCATCGTCACCGCGTGGACCGCGCTGATGTCGATGCGCACGGGCCAGCCGCTGATGTGGTGCGACGCGGGGCGGCTCACCGTCGAGCGCACGGCCGGCACGACCGCGCTCGCGGTCGACTGCCTCGCGCCGCGCGACGCGCGCCATCTCGCGATCGTCGGCGCGGGCGCGGTCGGCCTCGCGCACCTGCGGCACACGGCAGGCTTGCGCGACTGGGAGACGATTCACGTGTACTCGCCCTCGCTCGCCGGCGACGCGGCGCAGCAGGCGGCGCTCGCGCAGCTCGATCCGCGTGCGTGCGCCGCGGCGAGCGTCGAAGCCTGCGTGCGCGACGCGGACGTCGTGATGCTGTGCACGTCGTCGGGCACGCCCGTGCTCGGCGACGGGATGCTCACGCGCCCCGCGCTCGTCACGTCGATCAGCACGAACGTCGCACGCGCGCACGAGATCCCGCCGGCCTGGCTGCCCGACATGGACGTGTACTGCGACTACCGGCACACGACGCCCGCGAGCGCCGGCGAGATGCAGATCGCGGCGGCAGAACACGGCTGGGACGCCGCGCGGATCGCCGGCGACCTGCCCGCGCTCGTCGCCGGCACCTGCCCGGCACCGTCGTACGCCCGTCACGCGTTCTTCCGCTCGATCGGCCTCGGCCTCGAGGACATCGCGATCGCGCACGCGCTGTACACGCACCTGACGCGCGCATGAGCGGCACGCGCGCGCGGGGCCGATACAATGGCACAACCGCCGCGGCGGCCGCGCGCGGGCGCACGGGCATGCCGGCCAACGGTGCGCCGGCACCCCGGCCCGATGCGCTGCCCGGCCCCCGCCCACCCGAGATGGCGAACCCGATGCGCAAGAAGAAATCCCCCGTCAAAGACCTGCTGCTCACCCGCTATGCGCCGATCGCCGACGGTATCGCCGCGCTGTTCTTCCCGTACGCGGAAGTCGTGATCCACGACCTGCACGACCAGACCGTGCTGTATCTCGCGAACAACCTGTCGAAGCGCGAGGTCGGCGACGATTCCGCGCTCGAGGAAATCGATCATTCCGCACGCGAGCGCGTGATCGGCCCGTACGAGAAGCTGAACTGGGACGGCCGGCGGATGCGCTGCGTCAGCAACGTGCTGTTCGACGACGAAGGCCGCCCGGCCGGGATGATGTGCATCAACTTCAACATCGCGGTGTTCGACGAGGTGCGCGCGACGCTCGACCTGTTCATCAAGGGCGCGGGCGTCGTCGCGCAGCCGGACGAGCTGTTCCGCGACGACTGGCAGGAGCGCATCAACACGTTCCTGCACGGCTGGCTGCGCGAGCGGCAGGTCGGGCTGAACGGGCTCACGCGCGAGCACCGGCGCGAGCTCGTCGAAGCGCTTTACGCGGAGGGCGCGTTCCGCGGCAAGAGCGCGGCGAACTATGTCGCTAACGTGCTCGGGATGGGCCGCGCGACCGTCTACAAGCACCTCAAGCACCTCAAGCACCTGAAGGAAACGCAGGGCGACGCGTAAGCGCTCCCCTTTCGGGCCGGTTCGCCGCAGCACACGGCGACGGCCGGGCATCGGCATTCGCTATCGGGACGCCGCTTCCGTGTCTATGCTTCGTGATACGCCGGGCGCCCGTTTCATATGACCGCATGGCCGCCCGGCCAACACGAAGCGTCGAAGAACAAAATGATATAGTCCCGGTTACACTTTTTTTGCTGCCCGGAACCGCCCATGACGACCGCTCCCGCCCCGACTGCCCGCCCGACCCTGACCGTCGAAATCTGGTCCGACCTGATCTGTCCGTGGTGCTGGATCGGCAAGCGCCGCTTCGACGAGGCGCTCGCCGCGTTCGCGCACGCCGACCGCGTCGACGTCGCACTGCGTGCGTACCGGCTGATGCCCGGCCAGCCCGTCGAGCCGGTCGAGGCGATGCTCGCCGGCAAGTACCGGATGTCGCCCGCGCAGGTCGACCAGATGCTGCGCCAGGTGACCGATGCGGCCGCGAGCGTCGGGCTGCGCTACGACCTGCCCGGCACGCTCGTCGGCGATACGCTCGACGGCCATCGGCTCGTGAAGCTCGCGGAAGCGACAGGCCGCGCGCACGTGCTGACCGAGCGGCTGTACCGCGCGTATTTCTGCGAGCACGGCTCGCTGTTCGATCACGCCGAGCTGACCGAATTCGCGGTCGAAGCGGGGCTCGAGCGCTCGGCCGTCGAAGCCGTGCTGCGCAGCGACCAGTACCACGCCGAAGTCGACGCCGATGCCGCCCGCGCCGCGCAGATCGGCGGCCGTGGCGTGCCGTTGTTCGTGTTCGGCGGCCGTTACGCGGTATCGGGCGCGCAACCGGCCGACGCGTTCGCGCAGGCGCTCGACCAGGCATGGCGCGACGGCATCGTCGAACTCGATGGCGGCGACGCAGCCGCGTGCGGCCCCGACGGCTGCGAACTGCCGGCGCGCTCGTAACGCCCGTCGCGTCCATCGTCACGCGCGTCCCGCCCGGACGCGCGACTACGCATCGCTGCTGCCACAAACCGGCAGGAAGCGCGCGCCGAGGGGGTCTACAATGCAGCCGTTCAAATAACGATCAGAAGGCGGCAAGCCCATGACCCACGGGATTCACGGCGAGAAGCGCTGGTACGCGCTGATCGTTCTCTGCCTCGGCGTGCTGATGATCGTGCTCGACAGCACGATCGTGAACGTTGCCCTGCCGTCGATCAGCACCGACCTCCATTTCACCGAGACGGCCCTCGTGTGGGTCGTCAACGCGTACCTGCTGACGTTCGGCGGCTGCCTGCTGCTCGGCGGGCGGCTCGGCGACCTGTACGGCCAGCGGCGCATGTTCCTCGCCGGCCTCGTCGTCTTCACGCTCGCATCGCTCGCGTGCGGCCTCGCGCAATCGCAGGCGATGCTGATCGCCGCGCGCGCGGTGCAGGGAATCGGCGGCGCGGTCGTATCGGCCGTCGCGCTGTCGCTGATCATGAATCTCTTTACCGAGCCCGGCGAACGCGCCCGCGCGATGGGTGTGTACGGCTTCGTCTGCGCGGGCGGCGGCAGCATCGGCGTGCTGCTCGGCGGGCTGCTGACGAGCTCGCTGTCGTGGCACTGGATCTTCCTCGTCAACCTGCCGATCGGCATCGCGGTCTATGCGATGTGCGCCGCGCTGCTGCCGCGCCTGCGCGCGCCGGCCGGCAACGCGCGGCTCGACGTCGCGGGCGCGATCACCGTGACCGCGTCGTTGATGCTGGCCGTCTACGGGATCGTCGGCGGCAACGAAGCCGGCTGGCTGTCGACGCAGACCGTCGCGCTGATCGGCGCGGCCGTCGCGCTGCTCGCGCTGTTCATCGCGATCGAGGCGCGCGCCGCGCATCCGCTGATGCCGCTCTCGCTGTTCGCCTCGCGCAACGTCTCGCTCGCGAACGTGATCGCCGTGCTGTGGGCGGCCGCGATGTTCGCGTGGTTCTTCCTGTCCGCGCTGTACATGCAGCGCGTGCTTGGCTACGGGCCGCTGCAGGTCGGTCTCGCCTTCCTGCCGGCGAACCTGATCATGGCCGCGTTCTCGCTCGGGCTGTCCGCGCGGATCGTGATGCGCTTCGGCATCCGCGGCCCGATCGCGGCCGGCCTGCTGATCGCGGCCTGCGGCCTCGCACTGTTCTCGCGTGCGCCGGTGGACGGCGGCTTCGTCTGGCACGTGCTGCCCGGCATGACGCTGCTCGGCATCGGCGCGGGCGTCGCGTTCAATCCGGTGCTGCTCGCCGCGATGAGCGACGTCGATCCGGCCGATTCCGGGCTCGCGTCGGGGATCGTCAACACCGCGTTCATGATGGGCGGCGCGCTCGGCCTCGCCGTGCTCGCGAGCCTCGCGGCTGCCCGCGCCGACGCGCTCGCGGCAGCGAATGCCGCGCCGCTCGACGCGCTGAACGGCGGCTACCATGCGGCCTTCGCGTTCGGCGCGGCATTCGCCGCCGTCGCCGCGCTGATCGGCCTCGCGCTGCGCATCCGGCAGCAGGGTGCAGTCGAAGGCGTCGGCCCCGCGATGCACTGACTGGTGGCTGGTGGCTGGTGGTGTCCACCGCCGCCGTCGAACCAGGGCGCGCACTGTCGCGCCCTTTTTTATACGTGCCGGGTCTGGCATCGGCTCTCGCTTCACGGGGCGTTTCGCGCCGATCAGCCGCGAGGAGGACGGCCACCACGCCCCCGCGCCACTCAAACGCCCGTTTTACTTCCAGCCGGATGCCCGCCTCACGGGCTTTCCCATTCGATTTTTAACGCAGTCGTACATCGACGCGCCACATTTGCGACAATGGCGGACTTTGATGCGCGCGCCGCGGCCACGCGCCGCCGCCGAACATCGCATAACCGTCGCCGCATAACCGTCTGCTTCCGATGTCGCTTCCCCATATCGATCTGCTGTACTCGTTGTCCGGCCTGTTCGTCGGCATCCTCGTCGGCCTGACGGGCGTTGGCGGTGGTTCGTTGATGACGCCGATCCTCGTGCTGCTGTTCGGCGTCCACCCCGCAACGGCGGTCGGCACGGACCTGCTGTACGCGGCCGCGACCAAGGCCACCGGCACGCTCGTCCACGGCCTGAAAGGCTCGATCGACTGGCGCATCACGGGCCGGCTCGCGGCGGGCAGCGTCCCGGCCGCGGCCGTCACGCTGTGGTGGCTGCATACGCACGGGATGAACACGCCGGGCACCGCGCGGATGATCCAGCTCGTGCTCGGCATCGCGCTGCTGCTCACGTCGCTCGCGCTGATCTTCCGGCCGCAGCTCACCGCGTTCGCCGCACGCAACCCGCTGGCGCCGAGCCCCGCGCGCACGCTGTGGTCGACCGTGCTGACGGGCGCCGTGCTCGGCGTGCTCGTGTCGATGACGTCGGTCGGTGCGGGCGCGATCGGCGTGACCGTGCTCCTGCTGCTGTATCCGATGCTCGCGACGACCCGCATCGTCGGCTCCGACATCGCGCACGCGGTGCCGCTCACGCTCGTCGCGGGCATGGGCCACTGGCTGCTCGGCTCGGTCGACTGGTCGATGCTGCTGTCGCTGCTGCTCGGCTCGCTGCCCGGCATCGTGATCGGCAGCCTGCTGTCGGCGCGCGCGCCCGAACGGCTGCTGCGCAACCTGCTCGCCTCGACGCTCGTCGCGGTCGGCATCCGGCTCGTGCTCGCGTAACACGCGGCGAGAACGCCCTGTCCTCGACGGTTTGACGCCATTTCTCTGTCGGCGCAGGACGCGCTGGTCCTTTCGCCCGCGATGAAAACAGCCCGACCGGCCTGCGCCGATCGGGCTGTCGTCCATCCGGGGCGGCGCAAGCCGCCCGCGGCGCTTACTGCCCCTGCTGCTGCAACTTCTGCTGCTTGAGCTGCTGCGTGCGCATCTGCAGCTTCAGCACGCGCTGCAGCGCGGTGCGGTTGGCCAGGATGCCGTCGTAGAAGTTGGCGAGATCGCCCTTCAGCGCGGTCCGCGACGCGTCGTTCAGGTAGATCATGTGGCCCGACGGGTAGTTCTTGATCGTCAGGTTCTGCGCCTTGAGCGTCGGGTCGAGCGGCATCTGCGCGAGCGTCAGCTCCGTCTGGTGGAACGGCGTGACGGCGTCGAAATAGCCGTTGGCCGACAGCACCTTCAGGTCCGGGTTCACGCTCATCGTCGACGCCAGGTCGCCCGCCGTGTACAGCGTATTGCCGCCGCCCTTGTTCGCGCCGGTCGGGTCGGTGTGGCTGAAGTCCCAGTTGTTGAAGACCTGGTCGTTCAGGTCCACGAACGACGACGTCGACGTGTACTTGAGGTCGGTGTTGATGTAGCTGTTCCACAGCACCGTGTACGCGCCGCCGACGTTCGTGATCGACGGATCGTTGCTGCCCGAGTTCGGCAGGATGTACGGCGCGATGCCCTTGCCCGTGAAGTTCGCGCGACCGTCGTACTGGCCGATCTGCGTGCCCGGCACGAGTGTCAGGAAGAACGTGTACGGCGGGTTGTCGTTCGACGACGGCACGTTGCCGAGCGCGGCCGGGTTGCCGAACGTCTGGATCAGCGACGTCGGATCGGTGCCGATGTACGCGCCCATCTGCTGCGCGGTCTGCAGGTTCAGGTTCAGGCGCACGTTCACGAAGCCACCGTCCTGCGGGTTCGGCTTCTGCGCGAGCGGCGCGAGCGTGTTGTCCGCGTAGTTGCGGGCCTGGACCATGTACGCGTCGAGGTCGGTCGGCGTCGGGTTGAGCGTCGTCTTCTTCCAGTAGAACGCATCGGCGGCGAGCGTCGGGAACGTGCCCGGCGCGGACAGCGCGTTCGCGTAGTCGAGGATCGACGACTGCAGCGTGATCCCGTTCAGGTCGATGCCGTCCTCATGCAGCACCCACGACACGACCGCGCTGCGCGCGGTGCCGTACGACTCGCCGTACAGGAACTTCGGCGAATTCCAGCGCGAATACTTGGTCAGGTAGCGCTGGATGAAGCGATCGATCGAGCGGGCGTCCTGGTCGGTGCCCCAGAAGTCCTTGTTCTTCGCCGGGGCGATCGCCGCCGAGTAACCGGTGCCGACCGGGTTGATGAACACGAGGTCGGTACGGTCGAGCAGGCTGTCCGGGTTGTCGAGCAGCTTGTACGGCGCGGGCGGCGTGAAGTTCGGGAACGACGACTGCAGGCGCTTCGGCCCGTACGAGCCGAGCAGCAGGTAGACCGACGACGAGCCGGGGCCGCCGTTGTAGAAGAACGTGACCGGGCGCGGCTTCGACGGGTCCGGATTGTCCTGCGTGTACGCGACGTAGAACATCTTCGCGTTCGGCGCCGACGTGACCGGATCGATCGTCGTCAGGTGGCCCGTGGTGGCCGTGTATTTGATGGTCTTGCCGCCGATCGTGACCGTACGGTGCACGACGGCCGCCCCTTCCGTGGAATCCGTGACCGCGTCGTTCGGCCCGGTGCCGTACACGTCGTTGTCGACGTACGGCTGGTCGGCCGCGGCGGCCGTTGCGGTGGTGTTGGCCGACGTGCTGGCGCCGGCCGACGTCGCGGCGGCGGCGGCGGCCGAAGCGGCCGGACTCGACCCGTCGTCGCCGCCGCACCCCGTGACGAGCAGCGCAGCGGCCGCGGCCGCTGCGAGCGGCACGCTCAGTGTCGTTCCGAATAGCGCGAAACCGTCTTTCAAGGACTTCCGTGTCGTCATTATTGCCTCTCGAACAGAACGATAAATACCGCCGGTCGCAAAGGATCATTTGCGCCGGCGCTCCGCACCGGGAATGCATTCGTTATGCGACGCACTCCGAGTTTTTTACCGGCTCGGTGAATACCGACCGGCATGATTTACCCCACCCATATTTTTTTGCGACCGCACAATGAAATCAATTCCATTGCGAACGACAATTCGATAATCCGCAGCAATACATATTCATTCAGCGCATTTGCATCCGCACAAAATCGACGGCAAAAGCATGCCTCACCAGGCCAGCCCCAACAAGGGCGCCTCGCTTCGAACAGACGAACAATCCCCCTCGGCGAGAGGTCGATTAATCGCAAAGCGACGATCAATCGCGACTCGAGCCGATTTAATAAAATCGAAAGGATCGATTAACTAAACGGAAAGGAATATTCTCGTATCTGGAATTTATTAAATTAAGTGAAAATACCGGCGCATATTAGGGTCCCGATTTATCGCCGTAAAGTAATAATTTGTTACGGCGCTCGCCATTCCGATAAAAGGCAGTTCGGGACCGATTCCAGAGCCCCCAAAAGAAAAAGCCGGACGACTGTCCGGCTTCGCGAGGGCGGTACGACGCTCGCCGTCAGAGCGGCACGTCGATCGCGCCGGCGCCGACCGTGATCGCGTTCGCGCCCGGCGCGGCCGAGATCGGCGGCAGGTTCGCGCTCGTCAGCGCGGGCGCGGCGCCCGGCGTGCCGCCGCGCGGCACCGTGCGGATCACCTGCGACGGCGGCAGCGGCGCGCCGTTCTTCAAGTGCTTCCACATCAGGTTCAGCGCCTGCAGGTTGTAGTAATGAACCGGCACGAAGCGCGTGTCGAAGCCCGGCACCGGCAGGAACGCGTCGAAGTGCTGCCCGTTCGTCACCTCGTAGAACACGAGCTGGCTGCGCGCGCCTTCGCTGACGCCATTCTGCGCGACGTACGCGCGCGACGCGTGGTTCACGGGCACGAGCGCGTCGCTGCGGCCCTGCACGATGATCGCCGGCTTGCCCTGCAGGTTCGCGTTCACGCGCACCGCGTCGACGTTCGCGGGCATGCCGAGCATCCCGTTTGTCCAGAGCTGGCGCAGGCACAGCGCGCCCGCGAAGCTTGCATCGGGCGTCGCGAGCCGGTGATCGACGCCCGCGCCCGTGTTGAACACGAGGTTGATGCCGGCCGTCGGCGGCACGCCGTTGCCGACGCCGAACACGGCCGGCATCGGCGACGTGGCGGGCGCGACGACGGCGCCCGTCGCCGGGTTCGTCGTCGCGAAGCTGAAATTGCACAGGTTGTCGGTGACGCGCGAGCGCGTGTACGCGTTCGCATAGGTCACCGCGATCGCCGGAATCGCCTGCGAATCCCACATCGGCGCTTGCAGCAGGTCGGAATCGGCGAGGTAGCCGGCCGCGTGGAGCTGCGCGAGCGCGTCGGCGGCCTGGCTTTGCGTATCGGCGCCCGACACGAGCCCGGCCGCGGCGAGCGTCGCGCAGCGCTGGGTGCGAATCGACTGCGTGGTCGCCGCCGGCAGCGCGCTCAGGTACGGCGCGTCGGCAAGCGACGCCGACGCGGCCGCGCACGGCTCCAGCAGGTTAGCGAGCGTCGCGTAGTCGGCCAGCGGCCGGCCGAACGACGGCACGGGCTGGCCGCCCGAGCGCACAATGGCGTTCGGCGCCATCCGCACGTTGATCTGCGGCTCGCCGACCACGACCGCGGTGATCCAGCCGCGGTTGTCCTGTTCGGCCGCCGCGAGCGACGCGCCACCGCCGTTGCTGACCGACGCGGCGATCGTCGTGATGTCGCCCGCGCGATAGCGCACGCCATGATGCGAGCCGTCGACCAGCGGTCCGAACTGCTCGTTGAGCGCCCAGTACGCGAACTCGACCGACTGCAGTGTCACGCGCCCCCAGTCCTGCTCGGGATTCTGCTGCGAATGCGCGTGCTTGAACGCATAGCGGTTCGGGAAGCGGGAATTGAACGCGGCGAGATCGCCGCTGGTGACGTTCGCGGTGAACAGGCTCGCGGTGCCGGCCAGCACCGCGTTGGCGAGCGTGCCGTCGATCAGCGTGATCGTGTCCGACATCAGCTCGTGCGCGCCGTTGCCGCCACCCTTGTCGTTGTAGGCGACCGCGCAGCCGCGCTTGAGCGCCCATTCGCCGGCCGCGGAAATCGCGCCGTACACGCCGCGCGAGCCCGACGACGTCGCGGTGATGATGCATGGCTGCGCGGGATTGAAGCTGGCGGGCACCTGCACGAGCAGCGTGACGTTCTTGCTGCCGCTGCCGTCGTCGGCGTACGCGAGATATTCGGTGCCGGGGATCTTGCCTTCGCCGAGCGTGTCGTTGCCGTCGAGGTCGACGTTCGGCCCCCAGAAGCGGCCGTAGCCGCCGTTGGCGCTCATGTCGACGAGCGCGCGGTAGTTCGACCAGATCGCGAGACGGCGCAGCTCGGCGCTCGTCGGCCGGGCGGCATTCGCCAAGCCGGGGGCGCTCGCCGAGCCGAGGCCCGTCTTGCCGAGGCCCGCCGTCAGCAGGTCGTCGCTCGCGCCGTCATAGGCCGTCGTGCGCACGTTGCCGGACACGAAACCGGGCAACCGGTTGCGCTCGGCCGACTCGTCGCCGTTACAGGCGCCGAGTATCGCGACCGCGGCCAGCGCCGCGCCCCACACCACCCGCCTGCCCCACCCGAGCTTCGTCATCGCCGCCCCCTCCGATATCGTTATCGGTCCGCCGCCGCGCCGCGCGCGACTGTCGGCCGCTGAAGCGCAAACGGGCCCCGGCATGCCGGGGCCCGCCTGAAAACGGGCGCATGCGGCGCTCACGCGCCGCTGCCCGGCGTTACTGCTGCTGAACCGTCAGCTTGTTCGACACCGACGTCACGCCGCTCACGCCCTTCGCCGCCTCTTCCGCCTTGTCGATCTGGGCCTGGTCGGGCACCGTGCCCTCCAGCGTGATCGCGCCGCCCTTCGAGCGCACGACGATGTTCGCCACGTCGATGCCGCCCGCCTTCGTAATGGCCTTGCGCACCGCGTAGCCAAGCTTGCGGTTCGCCTTCTTTGCGGTCTTCGCGGCGGCCTTCGGCGCGCTGGTCGCGGCCGCGGGCGCTTCCGATGCCGCGGCATCGCTCGACTGCGCATACACGCTGCCCGACAGACAGGCCGCCACGGCGGCGACGCCCAACGCTCTCAACACGATCGACTTCATGCTATCTCCTTATCACTCCGGAACGGCCGTGCACAGTACGGCCGATTACCCCCAAAAACAGCCGGCCCGCGCGCGAACGGGCGGGACAGCCGGTGTTTTCCACGGCGATACGAGAGAGGCGAGACGGGCTGGCGGCAGGCGCACGCGAAAGCGGGCCGGCCGGGCCGGACAGCCGCCGGCCGAACGCGCCCGGTCTCATTGGGTGCCGGGTCGCGCGCAAATCGGGCGCGGCTGCGTCGCACAATGTAATCCAGCGCCCGCGGAAGCGCAAAGCTTTTGACGCGGGGGCGCCCGCCATTGTCGCCGCCGGGCCGCGCCAGGCCGCCCCACTCGCGCACGCCCGGCGAAACCGGGTACCATCGCCGCGAGCATCGGCGGCGTCCACGACAACCGTCCGATCGTCACCGATACGTCACGCCAGCGTCATCCGCCGCCCCCATGAAGCCAGCCCGCCCTCGCCCGCCTCGCCGCATCCTCGCCCGCTTCGTCGCGGTGTCGTGGCGCGACCTCGCGCTGTCGATCGGCCCCACCGTGCTGCTCGCCGGCGCGGCCGTCTGGCTCGCGGTCAAGCTGATCCAGCCGGCACCGCCGTCCACGCTCGTGATCTCGTCCGGGCCGCCCGGCAGCACGTACTGGAACGCCGCGCAGAAATACAAGACGATCCTCGCGAAGAACGGCGTCACGCTCGACGTCCAGTCATCCGAGGGGTCCGCCCAGAACCTCGCGCGGCTGTCGAACCCGAACGCGCCGGTCGACGTCGGCTTCGTGCAGAGCGGCATCGGCCCGAAGGAGCGCGACGAACATCTCGTGTCGCTCGGCAGCATCGGCTACGTGCCGCTCGCGATCATGTATCGCGGCCCGGTCGTCGCGCGCCTGTCCGACTTCAAGGGCAAGCGGCTCGCGCTCGGCGCGGAAGGCAGCGGCGCGCGCGAGCTGAGCCTCGCGCTGCTGAAGATGAACGGCATCGTGCCGGGCGGCTCGACCGAGCTGCTGCCGACCGCCGGCGAGGACGCGGCCACCGCGCTGCTCGACGGCAAGATCGACGCGGCGTTCCTGTCCGGCGACTCGACGCAGATCCCGGTGATGGCGAAACTGTTCCGCGCGCCGGGCGTGCACGTGTATTCGTTCACGCAGGCCGAGGCGTACGCGCGGCGCTTTCCGTACCTGACCGCGATCACGCTGCCGATGGGGGTCTACGATCTCGGCCGGAACCTGCCGCCCGCCGACATCCACACGGTCGCGCCGACCATCGAACTCGTCGCGCGCGACTCGCTGCACCCCGCGTTGTCCGACCTGCTGATCGAGGCCGCGCGCGAGGTGCACGGCCACGCGACGATCCTGCAGCACGCGGGCGAATTCCCGTCGCCCGTCACGCGCGGGTTCCCGCTCTCCGACGACGCCGCGCGCTACTACAAGTCAGGCAAGACCTTCCTGTACCGGCGGCTGCCGTTCTGGGTCGCGAGCCTCGTCGACCGGCTGCTCGTCGTGGTCGTGCCGCTGATCGTCGTGCTGATCCCCGGGCTGCGGCTCGTGCCGTCGCTGTACGGCTGGCGCGTGCGCTCGCGCATCTATCGCTGGTACGGCGCGCTGATCGCGCTCGAGCGCCGCGCGCTCGGCGAGCACACGGCCGAGGAGCGCGTGCAGTTGCTCGACGAGCTCGACGACATCGAGGAAGCCGTCAACCGGATGAAGATGCCGCTGGCTTATGCCGGGCAGTTCTACGTGCTGCGCGAGCACATCGGCTTCGTGCGCGAACGGCTCACCGCGCACGACCACGACACGCCGGCCGGCCCGCCGGGCGCCGGCGGCCCGCCGCAGGCACGTGCCGAGGCCGCGCCGCCGGCCGGCACGCCCCCTCGGGCGACTCCCGGTTCCGCGTGAGCGGACGATCCGCGATCATTGCTGCATGCGCGCGCCGCCGCGTAACATGGAGGCCGCCGCCAGGCGCCGCACGCCCCACCTTCTGGAGATCGCCATGACAACCGGCCTCGATACCGCCCAACCCGCCTGGTTCTACGACTTCGTGTCGCCGTTCTCCTATCTGCTCCTCGAACAGCTCGACAAATGGCCGGACGTGCCGTTCGAGCCCGTCGCGGTGTCGCTGCCCCACCTGCAGCGCCACTGGGGGCAACGCCCGAGCGCGGACGTGCCCGCCAAGCGCGTGTTCACGTACCGTCACGCACTGTTTCGCGCCGAGCAGCTCGGCATCCGCTTCAAGATGCCGCCCGCCCATCCGTTCGATTCCGACAAGGTGCTGCGCCTCGCGATCGCGCTGCGCGCCGACATCGCGACCGTGCTGGAAATGTTCCGCTTCATCTGGCACGACGGCAACGACCCGTCGACGCCGGAAGGCTTCGCGGCACTGTGCGAGCGCGTCGGCGTCGGCCACGGCGACGAGCTGATCGAGTTCGAGGAGACCACCGCGCAACTGGCCCGCAACAACGCCGACGCGATCGCGCTCGGCGTGTTCGGCGTGCCGACGTTCTGGATGAACCAGCAGCTGTTCTGGGGCGAGGACGCGCTGCCGATGGTGCTGTACTGCGCGCGCACGCCGAACTGGCTCGAATCGCGCGAGGTCAAGCGGATCAGCGCGCTGCCGAAGGGCCGCGTGTGATGGCCGGTATCACGCACGCCAACGCGCGGCTGCGGTAAGGTTACGCTTCCGCCGAATCACCCCCTACGATGGAAGAAGACGACCGTACCGCCTCGCTCGATATCTGGCTCGTGCGCGTGTTGCGCACGCTGCTGCTCGAGCGCAGCGTCACGCAGGCCGCGCTGCGGCTGAACCAGACCCAGCCCGCGATCAGCACCGCGCTGCGCAAGCTGCGCGAGACGCTGAACGACCCGATCCTCGTGCGCGGCAAATCCGGGATGGTGCCGACCGAATACGGCGCGTCGCTGCTCGAGGCCGCGCAGCGCGCGCTGCGCGAGGTCGACTTCATCGCGACGCCGCACGGCGATTTCGATCCGTCGACCGCGCGGCGCACGTTCCGCGTCGCCGCCCCCGATTACCTGAACGATTTCTTCATGCCGACGCTGATCGAGCGCTTTCGCGACGCGGCGCCGCATGCCCATCTGGAAATCGATTCGCTGAATCCCGCACTCGATCACGCAGGCGCGCTCGAATCGGGCGCGCTCGATCTCGTGATCGGCAATTGGCCGAAGCCCGACCCGCAGTTCGCGCGCCAGGACCTGTTCTCCGACACGATCGTGTGCCTGATGCGCGATGCGCACCCGCTCGCACGCGAGCCGCTCACGCGCGAAGCGTACGCGTCGGCCGCGCACGTCGCGCCGACGCCGTACACCGGCGACAAGCGCAACGCGATCGAGATCGGCCTGACACGCGCGCGCCTCACGCGACGCATCGTGACGACGCTGCCCTACTTCGGCATCGTGCCTCAGGTGCTGCTGCAATCGGACCTGATCTTCACGACGACGCGCCGCTTCGCGACGCACTATGCGCAGTTGCTGCCGCTCGTGGTCGTCACGCCGCCCGTGCCGTTCCCGCGCATCAAGAGCTACCTGCTCACGCATCCGCAGCCCGACCGCCCGACCGACATCGCGTGGCTGTGCGCGCTGATGCAGAGCGTGTCCGACGAGCTGACGGTTCCCCGCAGCCGCAAGCGCTGAGCCGCGGCACGAAACACGGCGCGGCCGCTCAAGCTCAGGCCGTGCAGAAGGTTTCCTGCAGATGGGCCCAGCGCACGACGCCCGCCGCGTCGCGCTCGAACACGGCGGTTGCACGGCGCGCGGGCAGCTCGCCCGACGCCGCGTGCTGCGCTTCGAGATAGGTGAGCGTCACATGCGATGCGTCGGCCGCGAGCACGCGGGTGTCCGACAGCGTGATGCGCAGCCCCGGCTTCGCGCCGGCGAGCTTCGCGAACAGCGCGCGCGTACCGTCATGATCGACGACGCGACCGTCGGTCAGGATCATCGTGAATTCGGCGGAAAACGCGGCGAGCAGCGCATCGAGCGCCTCGGGTGCGGTATCGACGCCGGACAGCCAGCGCTCGATGGCGACGAGGCTCGCATCGAGCGCGTCGAGATAAACCTGATGATCGGACATGGCACGTGCACGGTAAGGCGCGGCCCGATGCCGCGCGTCGTCGTGCAGTGTAGGCAAAATCGCGCGGCCCTGCGCTGGCCGCGCGGCGCTATCGCGCGCAGGACACGTCGTCGCGCGCACGCCCCGATGCGGCCGCCTTCGCGTCGGCCACCGGCATGCCCGAGCGCACCTGCAGCAGCTCCGCGCACACGGCCACCGCGATCGCGCCCGGCGCCTTGTCGACGATGCCCGCGACGCCGATCGGGCACACCATCTCCACGAGCCGCGCCGGATCGACGCCGCGCGCGGCAAGGCGGCGCTCGAACTTCACGCGCTTGGTGCGCGAGCCGATCATCCCGAAGTACGCGTAGTCGCGCCGCCGCATGATCTGCGCGGCGAGCGAGAAGTCGAGCGCGTGGTTGTGCGTCATCACGAGGAAGTACGCGCCGGGCGGCGCCGCGTCGACCACGGCCTCCGGCGTGTCGGTCGGCTCCGGCTGCACGTTCGGCGGACATTCGTCCGGGAACAGCTCGTCGCGCGTGTCGACCCACTGCACGACGCACGGCAGCGCGCCGAGCAGCGTGACGAGCGCGTGACCGACGTGCCCGGCGCCGAACAGCACGATGTGCATCGGCGCCGGCGTGCCGGTCGCCCGGTTGCGCTGGCCGGTGCCCGGCGCGAATGCCGGGGGCGACGCGGTGCGGAGCGAGCGTGCGGGGCCGTTCATGTCGGTCTCCGCCGGGCTGCCCCAAGGAGGCTGACCGCCCCCACGGGGGACGGTGAACGAAGTGAGCGTGGGAGGCGTTTCATCTCAGCCTGCCTGACCGGCGCGTGCCGCACGCACCGCGCTGACCGCACGCAGGATCGACTCGCCGGTCGCCGGCGCGTCGAGCGGCGGGTTCACCTTGTAGTCGCCGACCGCGGCCACTGCATC
Organism: Burkholderia sp. Ap-955; assembly: GCF_011753045.1. Classification (NCBI taxonomy): domain Bacteria; kingdom Pseudomonadati; phylum Pseudomonadota; class Betaproteobacteria; order Burkholderiales; family Burkholderiaceae; genus Burkholderia; species Burkholderia sp. Ap-955. The sequence goes on along the minus strand of NZ_VWWH01000029.1, from coordinate 34,423 downwards.
GCGCACCGCAAAGAACACCGAGAACGGCAGCAGCAGCGGCGGCTCGCCGACGGCCTTCGAACGATGGATGCTGTCCTCGACGTTGCGGTTCTTGAACAGCCGCACGTTGAATTCCGGCGGCGTGTCGTTCACCGTCGGGATCTTGTACGTCGACGGCGCATGCGTCATCAGCTTGCCGCCCTTGTTCCACCACAGCTCCTCGGTCGTGAGCCAGCCCATCCCCTGGATGAACGCGCCTTCGACCTGGCCGATATCGAGCGCCGGGTTCAGCGACGCACCCACGTCGTGCAGCGCATCGACGCGCAGCGTGCGCATCTCGCCCGTCAGCGTGTCGATCACGACTTCCGACACGGCCGCGCCGTACGAGTAGTAGTAGAACGGCCGGCCCTGCAGCTTCGACTGATCCCAGTACAGCTTCGGCGTCGCGTAGAAACCGTCGGACCACAGCTGCACGCGCGCGAGGTACGCCTTCGCGATCACTTCGCCGAACGGCACGCCGTTGCCGCCGATCCACACGACGTCGTTGCCGAACGTCACGTCGGCCGCGTCGACCTTGCCGTCGCCGAACTGCTTCGCCGCGAACACCGCGAGCCGCTCGCGCAGCTGGCGCGCCGCATCCTGCGCGGCCTTGCCGTTCAGGTCCGAGCCCGTCGACGCGGCCGTCGCGGACGTGTTCGCGACCTTGCTGGTGTCGGTCGCCGTCACGCGGATCCGGCCGAAGCGGATGCCGAGCTCGTGCGCGACGACCTGCGCGACCTTCGTGTTGAGCCCCTGTCCCATCTCCGTGCCGCCGTGGTTCACGAGCACCGAGCCGTCGGTGTAGATGTGCACCAGCGCGCCGGCCTGGTTGAAGTGCGTGACGTTGAACGCGATGCCGAACTTCACCGGCGTGATCGCGATGCCCTTCTTCAGCACCGTGTTGCGTGCGTTGAATGCGCGCACGCCGGCACGCCGCGCACGGTAGTCGCTCGTCGCTTCGAGTTCGCCGAGCAGCTCCTGCAGCACGTTGTCCTCGACCGTCTGCCCGTACGGCGTGACGTTGCGTTCGGTCTTGCCGTACAGGTTCGCATAGCGGACGTCGAGCGGATCGCGATCGAGCGAACGCGCGACGTCGTCGAGGATGTACTCGATCGCGAACGCGCCCTGCGGGCCGCCGAACCCGCGGAACGCGGTGTTCGACTGCGTGTTGGTCTTGCCGCAGTAACCGGCGATGTTCACGTCGCCCAGCCAGTACGCGTTGTCGAAGTGGCACACCGCGCGCGTCATCACCGGGCCCGACAGGTCGGCCGAGAAGCCGCAGCGCGACGTCATGTCGAGCGCGACGCCGTCGATGCGGCCATCGTCGTCGTAGCCGACGTCGAAGCGGTAATGGAAGTCGTGCCGCTTGCCGGTGATCATCATGTCGTCGTCACGGTCCGGACGCAACTTCACCGGGCACAGCAGCTTCCACGCCGCGAGCGCCGCGCAGCACGCGAACAGGCCCGACTGCGATTCCTTGCCGCCGAACCCGCCGCCCATCCGGCGGCATTCGACCAGCACGTTGTGCGACGCGACGCCGAGCACGTGCGCGACCAGGTGCTGCATCTCGCTCGGGTGCTGCGTCGAGCAGTACACGTGCATCCCGTCGTCGTCCTTCGGCACGGCGTACGCGATCTGCCCTTCGAGGTAGAACTGCTCCTGGCCGCCGAGCAGCATTTCGCCCGACTCGCGGTGCGGCGCGACGGCGAGCCGCGCGGCCGCGTCGCCGCGCGCGAGCTTCAGCGGCGGGATCACGTAGGTTTCGGCCGCGCGCGCTTCCTGCGCGGTGAGGATCGCCGGCAGCTCCTCGTAGTCGACCTGCGCGCGGCGCGCGGCGAGCCGCGCGATTTCATGCGACGTCGCGACGACGATGAACATCGGCTGGCCGACGAACTGCACGATGCCCTTCGCGAGCACCGGGTCGTCGTGGATGATCGGGCCGCAATCGTTGACACCCGGGATGTCGTCGGCCGTGAACACGGCGACCACGCCCGGCGTCGCGCGCACCGCGTCGAAGTTCATCGACACGATCTTCGCGTGCGGCTTCGCCGACAGGCCGAGCGCCGCGTGCAGCGTGCCCGCGACGATCGGGATGTCGTCGGTGTAGGTGGCCCGCCCGCTGACGTGCAGGTGCGCGGATTCGTGCGCGCGCGAGACGTGGACCTGCGCGGCGTCGGCTTGCGGGTCGAGGGTGCTCAGGAACGGTTCTGCTTGCTGGTTCATGTTCGGTGTTCTCCGTCTTCAGACGCGCGCCGCGTCGGTGCCGGGTTCGGCGGCCACTTCACGCACATTCAGGGCTTGCGGCGGCAGCGGGTCGTGCGGGCGCGTCTCCAGCCAGAAGCGATACATCAGGTTCTTCGCGGTATCGAGGCGGTACGTGCTCGTCGCGCGCATGTCGGACAGCGGCTGGTAGTCGCGCTCGAGCGCCTGCATCGCCGCCTGCGCGGTGGCTTCGTGCCACTGCGCGCCGTCGAGCACGGCTTCCGTCTGGGTCGCGCGCTTCGGCGTCGCGGCCATCCCGCCGAACGCGATACGCGGCTCGCGGATCGTGTCGCCGTCCGCGATGAACGCGAACGCCGCGCACACGGCCGAGATGTCGGAGTCGAACCGCTTCGACAGCTTGTACGTGCGGAACTGCAGCTTCTCGCGCGCGCCGGTGCGGGTCGGCACCTTCAGGCCGACGACGAATTCGTGCGGCGCCATGTCCTTCTGCTGATAGCCCGTGTACAGCGCCTCGAGCGGCAGCTCGCGCACCGTGTCGCCGCCGCGCAGCACCACGCGCGCGCCGAGCGCGATCAGGCCCGGCATCGAATCGCCGATCGGCGAGCCGTTCGCGACGTTGCCGCCGATCGTGCCCGCGTTGCGGATCGGCAGCGACGCGAAGCGCTTCCACATCTCGGTCAGTTCCGGATACTGGCCGGCCAGCGCCGCATACCCTTTCTCGACCGTCACGCCAGCCCCGATTTCGATCCAGTCGTCGCCGTGCACGATGTTCTGCAGTTCGGCGATCTGGCCGACGTAGATCAGGTCGTCGAGCCGGCGCATCTGCTTGGTGACCCACAGGCCGATGTCGGTGCTGCCCGCGAGAATGCGCGCGTCGGGACGCTCGACCTTCAGCGCGGCCAGCCCGTCGAGCGTGCGCGGCGCCGCGAAGCGCGCGCCGTTGATCGTCGTGTAGTCGAACGTATCGTCGCGCTTGAGCGACGCGAGCGTGCGGGCCAGCGCGGCGGTGTCGACCGGCGCCGACGGCGCCGGCGCGTCGAACATCTGAACGGCCGCATCGACGATCGGGCGATAGCCGGTGCAGCGGCACAGGTTGCCGGTCAGCGCATCGGCGATCTCGGTGCGCGTCGGCACGTCCTTCGCCTTCGCGCACGTGCCGGCACGGCCGCAGCCTTCGTGGCCGTGCTTCTCGTACAGCGCCCACATCGACATCACGAAGCCGGGCGTGCAGAACCCGCATTGCGAACCATGGCAGTCGACCATCGCCTGCTGCACCGGATGCAGCGCACCGTCCGGCTGGCGCAGGTCCTCGACCGTCAGCAGCGCCTTGCCGTCCAGCGTCGGCAGGAACTGGATGCACGCGTTGACGGCCTTGAACTCGACCGCGCCGGCGTCGGTCAGCTCGCCGACGACGACCGTGCACGCGCCGCAGTCGCCTTCCGCGCAGCCTTCCTTGGTGCCGGTGCAATGCGCGTCCTCGCGCAGGTATTGCAGCACGGTGCGGGTAACGTCCGCGCCGCTGACTTCGCGGATCGCGTGACGATGGTAGAAGCGGATCGGCTCACTCATGTCTCGATGGTTCTTCAAATGGGGGCAAGGCGGCCCGCGCTTTGCGCTCGACCGACGTTTTTCTGACAGTTTGCACGCTATCACCATCAAATTTCGCAACCCATAGCCCATCACGCATGGGGCCCATATAACTGCCGCGATATGAGCGCCGGGCCCGCCCGACGCCCTTTCCACACGGCGCGCCGAGCCTCTTCCCAGCGCCCCCGCGACCGTCCGTGATCGTCGAAAACAGGTCGCGATTAACTAAATGGTACCTGCGTGAAAACCGGTTCCATGGGAAAATCCCGATTCCCTTTTTCGCCGTCCTCTGCCGTCTCGTTCATTCGTTCCGACCCCATGTCAACCGATTCCGCCACACCGCCGCGCAGCGGGTTCGCGGTCACGCTGCAAATCGTGTCCGTCGTCTGCTTCACGTTCATCTGCTACCTGACCATCGGCCTGCCGCTCGCGGTGCTGCCGGGCTTCGTCCACGGCGACCTCGGCTTTTCCGCGATCGTCGCCGGCGGCGCGATCAGCGTCCAGTATTTCGCGACGCTCGCGTCGCGGCCGCTCGCCGGGCGCCTGGCCGATACGCTCGGCCCGAAGCAGACGGTGTTGCGCGGGCTGGTCGGTTGCGGCGTGTCGGGCGTGCTGCTGCTCGTCGCGTTGCTGCTCGCGCACTGGCCGGTCGCGAGCCTCGTGCTGCTGGTCGCGAGCCGGCTCGTCCTCGGCGTCGGCGAGAGCCTGTGCGGCACTGGCGCGATCCTGTGGGGCATCGGCCGGGTCGGCGTCACGCACAACGCGAAGGTGATCTCGTGGAACGGCATCGCGACCTACGGCGCGCTCGCGCTCGGCGCGCCGGTCGGCGTCGCGATCGCGAATACGCTGAATCCGGCGCTGATCGGCGTGCTCGTGATCGCGCTTGCCGCAATCGGCTTCTACCTCGCACGCCTGATCGCTTCGGTGCCGCTCGTGCACGGCGAACGGATGTCGTACGCAAGCGTGTTTACGCGCGTGCTGCCGCACGGCCTAGGCCTCGCGCTCGGCTCGGCCGGCTTCGGCTCGATCGCGACCTTCGTCACGCTGTACTATGCGGCGCGCCACTGGCCGAACGCCGCCCTGTCGCTGACCGTATTCGGCACGCTGTTCATCGGCGCACGCCTGCTGTTCGCGAACACGATCAAGACCTACGGCGGCTTCCGCGTCGCGATCGTGTCGTTCGCATTCGAATGTTCGGGCCTGTTGCTGCTGTGGCTCGCGCCGGTGCCGCACATCGCACTCGTCGGCGCCGCGCTGACGGGTTTCGGCTTCGCGCTGATCTTCCCGGCGCTCGGCGTCGAGGCCGTCGCACTCGTGCCGCCCGCGAGCCGCGGCGCGGCGCTGTCCGCGTACTCGGTGTTCCTCGACCTGTCGCTCGGCATCACGGGCCCGCTCGCCGGCTATGTCGCGGGCGCGTTCGGCTATCCGCAGGTGTTCCTGTTCGCGGCGGTGGCGGCTGCCGCGGGCGTCGCGCTGTCGATGGTGCTGTACCAGCGGCAGGCGCGGGTCGAGGGAAGCGGCGCGGCGGCATAAGGACAGAAGAGGGTAATGATCGGCGAACGCTGTGCGGAACGCGTTCGCGAACCATCGCCCGCGAGTCAATGACGCCCGCTCTTTGCGGGCGTCATTGGCCTCACTGGATCGCCCGGCTTCGGGGCGTTACACGAGGGTCGTCACAAAGCTTTTGACATCCGCCCCGGCACAGGGGAACCAGTTCGATATCAATCTGATACAAGTCTAGCGTTCCGTCGCTCTTTCGCACCATCTCATCGGTGAATGTCTTCTTTTCGACGACGATGTTTTCACTCTTGATTCCCAGTTGTTTTAGATATGCGCCAATCCCCATGGCGCGCTCATCTTTAAGCCGTTCACCGCTCCGTTCTTTCGTATAAGCGCCGGATATTATGACGGCTTGAATTTCGACGCCTGGCCAATTTTTTGCCTCGATTACTGCGTCGGCGATTCTTAGCCTGTCGGCCTTGGAAACGGCAATGCCGTTTAGCGGCAACCGGATTCGGACCGACTCGCCTATGGTGCATGCGTGTGCAGGCGTGATGCCAAGGTATGCGAATAATGCGAGCATCGCTGATGCGCTCCGGATGGCATCTTTGATGTGGGTCTTCATTTCATGACCGTCCTGTCGAAGGTAGCAATGTATCCCGTAATGCTATCCGCGTTTCGGATCGCGCTATCAGGATTGCTCATTGCAAAAATTCTCAATCCGGATTCCGTATCGAAATACGCAATGTCATCCGAATCGAAAGTGTCGATATAGTGCGTGCATTCGTGAATGAGTGTCTTGACCTTCGCCGCCGTCCACAAGTCGCCGTTTGAAATCGTACAGAACTTCGAATAGATGGCAATAATTCGTTTTTCGGAGTCTAGCTTGCATACTCCAGCCGTGTTGCTGCCACTGTCGGGTATCACACCGCAGGTGAGTTGCTTGTTCATGGCGTCATCCCATCGAACAATTTTCTCCGGAACAAGCTCTTGCATCGCGTTGAGCAGCTTCGGAAGCCCGATCGCCAGGGTTGTTCGGATGTCGTCGTCGGCACGGCCGAAGTAGAGGCGGGCACGCGCCTGTTCCGCTACGTTCCACGTAGTCACACCCGCGATACGCTGTTGTATCAACGAAATCGCCGCATCGCGGGCCTTCATGACTAATTCCCTGAACGCCTTGTTGGTCATGTTCGCGCATATGGGTGTCGTGTTGATGGACACATAGACCATCGACCCCGGATTGGTATTGGTGACGGCCCCCGAATGGACGAGGACCCATTCTTCGTTTTCCTGAACTTCGAAGTCGTATTTATTTCCCGAAAAACCGCTCATTGCGTCATTGCCCCTTCGTATGGATTTTCAAAGATGCTGCGGCGTCGGTGGCAATTCGATCTGTTTGCCCGGCCGCGTCCGTGGTGCCTGCGAAGATCTGCCCGGTGTCGGTGACGATTCGATAGCGAACGTTGGCGAGCGGGCGGTGTGCATCATCGAGCAAGGTAAATTGCTCGTCATGTACGGCATCCGATAAGGCAAACGGCAGATGGGCTGCGCCAGGTTTGCGCCCATCCAGCGTCGAAATTTCGCCCGCAGTGAAAATCATCCGCATGCCGCGCTCAGCGTAGAAGATCGGCGGCGGGTTGCATCCGCAGACATTGATATCCCCGCTCAATGCCCACTGTTTGCCGTTCGGGCCGGTACCGGGCCGGCGCGGCCCTTGCGGTGCGATGTACCCTTCGCGCTTGCACGCCGTACAGTAGGTCTTCATATCCAGCGTGGCGATATGAACCTTCGGCGGCGGATTGGAACAGGTCACGCTGTCGAGGCCTTCGACAATCACGGCTTCCCCGGCGCGGTCGCCTTTGGCAAGAAAGTAGCGAATCATGGACGCTACCTCAGCGGGGCATGGACGAGCGGGTGACGACGCTAAATACAACGGACGACGCTACGCCTTGTCGTTCGGGACTATCGGTGATCGTGTCGCCGTTATCGAGTTCGCTGCCAACGAATGCGAGCGGCGCGAAGTCGGGCCCGTCTGCCAAACCCAGACCGCTCGTCACGCGCGCGGTTGAACCGTCCGGATAGTGGATCAGGTCGCCCACCGTGGCAGCCTTTCCCAGGTGCGGCGCTACTTCCCACGTACCGGACGGCTCGCGCAATGCACCGCCGCGCGCTGTTGTCGCGCCACGTACGGCCAGTCTGTAGGCAGGCGGCGCGAGCGGCGGCAAATAGGTCGGATCGAACAGGCCCGCAACGCATTGCCCATCCCGTGCGTGAATGCCCCACGAAGTGCGCAGCGTTTCGGTAATGCGGTCGCCGTTGCTCAACCGGCTGCCCACTAACGCGAATGGCTTGCCTCCGCTATGGTTGTTTCCCGCGCCGTCGATAATCGCGGCCTCGCTACCGTCGTCATAGGTCACTACATCGCCGACGCAGGCGACTTCCAATCCGGCCAATGTCAGGCCGCTGGTTGCGGTGGTGACACGTCCACCGCGTTCCGTGAGCGCGCCAACGGTGGCGAAAAGATGGGTCGGTGCTTTGAGTTCGTTTTTCATCCGGCTTCCCTGTCTCAGTAAATGGAATGGCTGCCTAGAGACGCTATTCCAGATAAGAAACGTCGATCAATCGGACGAATATGATTCGACATCCATAACAGATGTGAATTGTTCTGTTTTACCGTTTGAATCGACCTAGCGCGGGAATACGCCGGTGGATCGGTGCGATAGCTTGATTTCTTCGGGGTTGCTTTCCATCCGGCAGCCAACTTGTTCATCCCGCCCGGGTGCGCTTGCCGGTGATTCGGCCTCAAGTCGAAAACCAATCATTCACACGTGAGGGAACACCTTCCCCATCCGGAGGGTCGTCCTCCGGATAGAACGTCAGATAACCGCGCTCTTGCGCGTCGCGGTACCCGGCACGCCGATCACGCCGCCCGCAAAAACAACCGCCTCGTCAGGTCGAACGCGACCAGGTTGCCGGCCACCACCAGCAGCAGCCCCACCACCGCGAGCGGCGACCACTGGTAGCCCTCGAACACTGTCGACACGGCCAACGCGACGATCGGGAACAGCACCGTGCAGTACGCGGCGCGCTCCGGCCCGATCCGGCCCACGAGGGTCAGATAGGCGGTAAAGCCGATCACCGAGCCGGGCACGGCCAGGTAGACGAGCGCGCCGAGATAACGCGGGCTCGTGTCGAGCGTGAACGGCATCCCGGCCGCCACGCTGCCGACGGTCAGGATCGCCGCGCCGATCAGCATCGCCCAGCCGTTGGTCGCGAGCGGGTGCAGCCCCATCGACTGCATCCGGCTCGACAGCAGGTTGCCGATCGAGAAACACATCGTGCCCGCGAACGCGATCGCGAGCCCCGTCCACGTCGCGTGGTCGTCGAGATGGCCGGCCATCTGCTGCCAGAACAGGCACGCGATGCCGGCCAGCCCTAGCAGCGCGCCGGCGATCGCCGACGGCCGCAGTGGACGGCCCATGAACAGCCGGCCGTTGATCGAGTTCAGCAACGGCGCGGTCGAGAAGATCACCGCGACGAGGCCGCTCGGCACGACCTGCTCCGCATAGTAAAAGCACAGGAAGTTCAGGCAGAACAGTGCAAAGCCCTGCGCGAGGAGAAAGCGCCACGCTTCACGCGGCGGGCGCACCGGTCGGCGCATCACGCGCAGCAGCGCGAACAGCACGGCGGCCGCGAGCCAGAAGCGCCATGCGATCGACACGGGCGGCGGCACGGCGCCGAGCTGCCATTTGATCGCGATCCAGGTGGTGCCCCAGATCAGCACGGTGACGAAATAAAGCGACAGGTTCATGGCGGCAACGATCCAAAAAGCAGGTGAAACGGATCCCGACTATGCCGCCGCCGGGCGCACGCCGATTGTCCGGAATTGCGGTCTTTTTCGGGCCGCCGCACGCGGCGCCGCGCGCCCGCTTATACTCGGCCCATCATGAGCCCCTCCCTTTCCGCGCCGCCCGTCGACCACCCCACCGCCCTGGCTGGCGGCGATCTGCCGTTCGGCCTGCAGTCGGTCTGCCGCACGCTCGCGGACGCGAACGCGACGCTCGAGCGCTTCGCGTGGCTCGGCGACCATCTCGCGATCGCCGAATGGACGCGGATCACCGACGAAAGCGAGACGGTCTACGAGCAGCCGGGCCACCACACGCTGTCGTGCTACCTCGACGGCGGCTACCGGACCGAGCGCCAGCGCGTGCCGCGCTACGGCGCACCGAGCCTGCTGTGCGCGCTGCCGGGTGACCATGAATCGCGCTGGTGGGTGCGCGGCGAGATGCACTTCATCCACCTGTATTTCCTGCCCGAGCACTTCACGCAGCGCGCGATCCGCGAACTCGACCGCGAGCCGCGCGAGCTGAAGCTCGCCGACCGCACTTACTTCGAGGATGCGCGCGTCGCCGCGCTGCTGCGCTCGCTCGCGCTGGACGGCTGGGACGATGCCGACGAACGGCTGCGCGTGAACGAGACCGCGCACGAGGTGCTGAGCCTGCTGCTGCGCGGGCAGAGCACGACCCGCACCGACACGTCGTTCCGCGGCGGGCTCGCGCCGGCCGTGCGTCGCCGCGTGCGCGACTACATCGACACGTACCTGACGCAACCGCTGACGCTCGGCGAACTCGCCGACGTCGCCGCGCTGTCCGAATACCACTTCTCGCGGATGTTCCGGCTGTCGTTCGGCCGCGCGCCGCACGCGTGGGTGGCCGAGCAACGGCTGGCGCGGGCACGCGAGCTGCTGCGCACGACGGCGCTGCCGCTCGCGCAGATCGCGGCCGACTGCGGCTATGCGAACGCCGGCCACTTCAGCCATCGCTTCCGCGACGCACACGGCACGACGCCGAATACGTACCGGCGCGCGATGCAGGGCCGCTGAGCGCGGCCCCTTTCGTCGTTTCCCCGCTTACGCGCCGCGCCGCGAGAGTTCCTGTTCGAGCGCCGCGACGCCGGCCGGCAGGTCGACCGGCACCTTCAGGTCGACCATCGTGCGGCCGAACGCATGCAGCGTGCGGAACAGGTTGTGTTCGCGGCACTGCTCGCCCATCTGCCCGATCCGTACGATCGGCAAGCCGAACGAGCCGGAAATCTCGACCTGGTACTGCTTCGAGATATGGCCGCAGACCATCCCCGGCGTGAGCCCTTCCGGCGTCTCGATCCCGACCACTGAATTGAGCCGGCAGTCCTTCGGCGCATAGAGCTTGAGCCCCATCGACTCGACGCCCGCCTGCAGCGCGAGCGAGCAGCGCAGGTGGCGTGCGAAGCGGCTTTCGAGCGTCTCCGCGCAGACGAGCCGCAGCGCTTCGTGCAGCGCGAGCACGCCCGACACGGGCGCCGTGTAGTGATAGCCGGCGTTGTGCCAGAAGTTCTCCGCGAGCGCCATGTCGAGGCACCAGTGCGCGTTCGGTTCGGGGCGTTGCTTCATGCGGTTCCACGCGGCGTCGGAAAACGCGATCAGCGACACGCCCGGGATCGACGACAGCCCTTTCTGGCCACCGGTGATCACCGCGTCGATGCCCCACGCGTCCATCTCGAGCGGCATCGTCGAAAGCGTGCACACCGCGTCGACCACGACCAGCGCGCCGGCCGCCTTCGCGAGCGCCGCGATGTCGCGCAAGTCGCGGTTCCAAACGGTGTTCGACGTCTCGCCCTGCACGATCGTGACGATCTCGGGCCGCTCGCGCGCGATCGCGTCCGCGATCTCGTCGAGGCCGGCGACCGCGCGGTCGGCCACTTCGAGCGTCGCGACGTCGGCGCCGACGCGCGTGGCCATCTCGGCCATCCGCGCGCTGAAGAAGCCGTTGCGGATCGACAGCACGCGCGTGCCGCGCCACGCGAGGTTCGAGATCGCCATCTCCATCGCGGCCGAACCGGGGCCCGCGACGCCGAGCACCCACTTCGTGCGGGTCTGGAACACGTAGCGCGCCATCTCCTTCACCTGCTCGATGATCTTCGCCATCGTCGCGCCGAGGTGGTTGATCACGATCGTGTTCGCCTTCGCGACGGCGGCCGGGATCGGGACCGGGCCGGCCCCCATCATCAGCAGCGGTTCTTCGGGCAGGATCGCGTCGAGCGGCACGACGACGGGACAGGGAATCGGCGAGTAATCGATGGACATGGCTGGTAAAAGGTGAGGAAAGGAAGTGCACGGACGCCCGCCGCGCTGCATGGCGAACTGATCGATCATTCCGCGTTCCGCCGCCTCGCGCAAGAGGCACGCGCGGCCGGACAGCGCGACGGTGGCCCGGTCCGGCGACCGGGCCAGCCAGCCGTGCGCGGGTCGCACGCCGATCATCCGGATTGAAAATGGATTGCCGGCCAGGTTGTGAAACGGTTCCACTCGTGCGTCAAGCGCACGATTTTCTCCGTCAATAACACCGCGCTTCGTCGACATCGCCGCTTCAGCGCGACTTCCGTATCGATTGAAATAGACCGGATCCGTGATGAAAATCGCCGCGCGGAATCCGATACGCTAAACCCCCGCACGGCAGAAAAACATCCCTTACTACGGCATGAATTGGGGAACGCTTCCTGGCAATACCTGAACAAACCCACGAAAATATCTCGTAACAATTTGATTTAACTACAAAACATTCGTGCCAAACATGCTTATTCGAATACCGTGCCACCTTTGAACGGCCGGCATGCGAGACAGCACTGCGTTTAACGCGTTACTCCCGATTTCGATTTTCCGCAACCCGCCCATTTTCTCAGGTTGACGGATATCGCTCTGTATTGAACAATCGTCTGCGGAATCGAAGAAAACGATTTTTCGATACGATGCAAAAACTGAGGGGCCGCGTGATGCGCTTTCGAGCTGCGCGGCGTAAAACCACAACCATAATCAATCAACCGGGCCAGAAATACGCAAGCCATGAACCAGATTCAGACCATGCGTGTATTCGTCTGCGTCGCCGAGCAACAGAGCTTCCGGCGCGCGGCGCACCATCTCGGTGTGTCCAATGCACTCGTCACGCGTTCGATCGCGATGCTCGAGGGCCACCTGAACACCCGGCTGATCCACCGCACCACGCGGAACCTGTCGCTCACCGAGGCCGGCGTGCGCTATCTCGACGGGTGCCGGGCGCTGCTCGAGGAATTCGACCACCTCGAATCGTCCGTCGCACATGCGGTGCGCGAGCCGGCCGGCACGCTGCGCGTCGTCGCGTCGGGCCTGCTGTCGCCGCTTGCGCTGACGCCGCTCGTCAGCAGCTTCCGGCACCGCTACCCGGAGTTGCGCGTGCAGCTGACCGTCGCCGAGGGGCCGCTCGACGTGCTCGATTCCGGGTACGACGTCGGCATCGTCACGGGCAACCGGCTCGACGGCAATCCGACGCTGATCGGCCACGCCCTTGCGCCCAACCCGTTCGTCGCGGTCGCGGCGCCGGCCTATCTCGAGCGACGCGGCGAGCCGCGCCTGCCCGACGACCTGCCGGGCCACGACTGGGTCACGCTCGCGCCGCATCAGCATGCGCCCACGTGGCAACTGGTCGGCCACGACGGCGTCGCGCATTCCGTCACGGTGCGCCCGGCCTGCACGGTCAATCAGCTCGCGCTCGTCCACGCGGCCGCCGTGGCCGGCGCGGGCATCGCGGTGCTGCCCGAGCCGTGCGTCGCCAGCGCGCTCGCCAGCGGCACGCTCGTGCGGCTGATGGCCGGCTACCGGATCGACGATCCCGACACGCAGCTGTCGCTCGTCTACCCGAATCGCCAGTACGTGCCGGCGCGCACGCGCAGCTTCGTCGAGCACGCGCTCGATCACTTCAGCGCGCAGCCGGCCCGCGAACGCACCGACTACGGCTTCCTGCGGCCGTCGCGCGGCCCCGACCGCTCCGACATCGTCACGGGGCTGCAGTAAACTGCGCGCGTCAGCCTTCGGAGGTGCAGCGTGCGCGTGATCCTGTTCAGCAGCCGGCAGTACGACGACGATTCGTTTGCTGCCGCCAACCGGCAGTTCGGCTATCGGCTGCACTTCCAGCCGTCGCACCTCGACGCGGAAACCGCGATCCTCGCGCATGGCTATGACGTCGTCTGCCCGTTCGTCAACGACACCGTCGACGCGGCCGTCCTCGAACGGCTGGCGGACGGCGGCACGCGGCTGATCGCGCTGCGCTCGGCGGGCTTCAACCACGTCGACCTGGCCGCCGCCGAGCGGCTCGGCATCACGGTCGTGCGCGTGCCCGCCTATTCACCGCACGCGGTGGCCGAGCACGCGGTCGCACTGATCCTCGCCCTCAACCGCCGCCTGCCGCGCGCCGTCGCGCGCACCCGCGAAGGCGACTTCTCGCTGAACGGCCTGCTCGGCTTCGACCTGCACGGCAAGACCGTCGGTGTGATCGGCACCGGCATCATCGGCAGCGTGTTCGCGAAGATCATGATGGGCTTCGGGACGCATGTGCTCGCGCACTCGGTGCCGCCGTACAACGACGAGCTGATCGCGTTCGGCGCGCGCTATGTCGCGCTCGACGCGTTGCTGCACGACGCCGACATCGTCAGCCTGCATTGCCCGCTGCTGCCGTCGACGCACCATCTGATCAACGAACGGACGCTCGCGCGGATGAAGCACGGCGCGATGCTGATCAACACCGGGCGCGGCGGCCTCGTCGATGCGCAGGCGCTGGTCGACGCGCTCAAGAGCGGCCAGCTCGGCCATCTCGGGCTCGACGTGTACGAAGAGGAAAGCGGGCTCTTCTTCGAGGATCACTCCGACCTGCCGCTGCAGGACGACGTGCTCGCGCGGCTGCTGACGTTCCCGAACGTGATCGTCACGTCGCACCAGGCATTCTTCACGCGCGAGGCGCTCGCCGAAATCGCGCACACCACCCTGTTGAACATCGAGGCGTGGCATGCGGGCACGCCGCAGAACGTCGTGACGGCGAATCGCTGAGAAATCGACGAAACCGGCCCGTTTCACGGTTGCAAGCGACACCGCAATCGTTTGCTTTTGATCAACGCTGAAAACACGACCTTTTACATCAACAATTTCTCGCTTTGTTTCAAATGATGTAACGCGGCTCGCGCGCCGTCTGCTATCGTTGCGCCGACGTTATCCCGCCCCCTCCCGTCCATGCGTTTCGACGACTCCGACATCGCCGCCGTCTACCGCGCCATTTTCGAACGGCGCGACATGCGTCACTTCACGCCGGCGCCCGTCGATCCTGCCGTGCTCGCACGCCTGCTGCGCGCGGCGCATCACGCGCCGAGCGTCGGCTTCATGCAGCCGTGGCGCTTCATCCGCATCACCGATCCGGCGCTGCGCACCGCGATCCACGCGCTGGTCGAGGCCGAGCGCCGTGCGACCGCCGACGCGCTCGGTGAGCGCCAGGACGAATTCATGCGGCTGAAAGTCGAGGGCGTGCGCGAATGCGGCGAGCTCCTGGTCGTCGCGCTCGCCGACGGCCGCGAGCGCCACGTGTTCGGCCGTCGCACGCTGCCGGAGATGGATCTCGCGTCCGCGGCTTGCGCGATCCAGAACATGTGGCTCGCGGCGCGCGCCGAAGGTCTCGGGATGGGCTGGGTATCGCTGTTCGACGTCGATGCGCTGCGCACGCTGCTGCGGATGCCCGACGGCGCGAAGCCGATCGCCGTGCTGTGCGTCGGGCACGTCGACGCGTTCTATGCAAAGCCGATGCTCGAGCAGGAGCGTTGGGCGGCGCGGATGCCGATCGAAGCGTGCCTGTTCGAAAACGGCTGGGACGATCCGGCCGCGATCGACGCCGCCGGCTCGCCTTCGTCGCCCGCCGACGTGGCGGGCGCGGCAACGGAAACTGGGGCCAACTCGGCAAGCGCTTCGACCACGAGCGTCGGCGGGTCCCCCGAACGCATCGCCTGACGAGCCCCCCGCCGTCATCGTTCCGCCCCCCGCAATTTCACCGCCGCAAAGCCCGCCCAATCCCACACTGTGAGCACCATGCGGGCCATCCCGTCGCACGCCGGCAACAACCGTTTTGGCCCCAAGCATAGGGGTTTTCACTGAAGTAGAATCGCCGCTGTCGTTCGCCTTACCGTCCGCCCGTCCCGCGCATCCTGCGCCAGCCCGAGCGGCGGCTTTTCCCGAGCCCACCGCGATGCCCTTACCTCTTTTCGCCCTCGCCGTCGCCGCATTTGGAATCGGTACCACCGAGTTCGTGATCATGGGGCTGCTGCCCAATGTCGCGCGCGATCTCGGCGTGTCGATCCCGGCCGCCGGCATGCTCGTGTCGGGCTATGCGCTCGGAGTGACGATCGGTGCGCCGATCCTCGCGATCGTCACCGCGAAGATGCCGCGCAAGCGCGCGCTGATGGGCCTGATCGGGCTGTTCATCGCGGGCAACCTGTTCTGCGCGATCGCACCGGGCTATGCGGTGCTGATGGCCGCGCGCGTCGTCACCGCGTTCTGCCACGGCGCGTTCTTCGGGATCGGCTCGGTGGTCGCGAGCAACCTCGTCGCGCCGAACCGTCGTGCGCAGGCGATCGCACTGATGTTCACCGGCCTCACGCTCGCGAACGTGCTCGGCGTGCCGCTCGGCACCGCGCTCGGCCAGGCATACGGCTGGCGCGCGACGTTCTGGGCCGTCACCGGCATCGGCATCGCCGCGGCCGCCGCGCTCGCCGTCTGCCTGCCGAAGCATCTCGCGATGCCCGACACCAGCATCACGCGCGAATTCAGCGTGCTGAAGCATCCGCAGGTGCTGATGGTGCTCGGCATCAGCGTGCTCGCCTCGGCAAGCCTGTTCAGCGTGTTCACGTACATCACGCCGATCCTCGAGGACGTGACGGGCTTCTCGCCGCGCCAGGTCACTTACGTGCTGCTGTTGTTCGGCCTCGGGCTGACGGTCGGCGGCACGCTCGGCGGCAAGCTCGCCGACTGGCGGCGGATGCCGTCGCTGATCGCGACGCTTGCGTTGATCGGCGTGATCCTCGCGCTGTTCGCGGGCACGATGCACCTGCCGTTCGCCGCGCTCGCGACGATCTTCGTGTGGGGCATCCTCGCGTTCGCGATCGTGCCGCCGCTGCAGATCCTGATCGTCGACCGCGCCAGCGACGCGCCGAACCTCGCATCGACGCTGAACCAGGGCGCGTTCAACCTCGGCAACGCGACGGGCGCGTGGCTCGGCGGGATGGCGATCGGCTCCGGCGTGTCGCTCGTGAACCTGCCGTGGGTCGGCGTCGCGATGGCCGTTGCCGCACTCGCGCTCACGCTGTGGTCGGCGTCGCTCGAACGTCGACCGGTGACCGTGCCGACCGAGTACGTGTAAAGCAACCCTGCTGCAATCGTTGCGCACACAACCCCACGTGGACCTGATGGCCTTCATGGACCTTTCAAGGTCCGCGGTGTAGCATCCCCGCCGATGAAAGCCATTCTTAATCGCGATTTCCTCGCACTCATTCTGAGCGTCGCGGTCGTCGGTCTCGGCACCGGCGCCACGCTGCCGCTCACCGCACTCGCGCTGACCGAAGCCGGACACGGCACCAACGTCGTCGGCATGCTGACGGCCGCGCAGGCCCTCGGCGGCCTCGCGATCGTCCCGTTCGTCACCGCGCTCGCGCGACACATCGGCTCGCGCCGCGCGATCGTCGTGTCGGTCGTGCTGCTCGCGGCCGCTACCGCGCTGATGCAGTTCACGTCGAACCTGATCCTGTGGGGCGTGCTGCGCGTGCTGTGCGGCGCCGCGCTGATGCTGCTGTTCACGATCGGCGAGGCATGGGTCAACCAGCTCGCCGACGATTCGACGCGCGGCCGCGTCGTCGCGATCTACGCGACCAATTTCACGCTGTTCCAGAT
Organism: Burkholderia sp. Ap-955; assembly: GCF_011753045.1. Lineage (NCBI taxonomy): Bacteria > Pseudomonadati > Pseudomonadota > Betaproteobacteria > Burkholderiales > Burkholderiaceae > Burkholderia > Burkholderia sp. Ap-955. Next base: position 17,328 of record NZ_VWWH01000029.1, on the reverse strand, counting down.
GGCGGGCCCCGTGCTCGTGAGCCAGATCGCCGGGGCGACGAGCATCCGCTTCGCGCTGTGCGGCGCGCTGTTCCTGCTCGCGCTGCCGACGCTCGCGACGATCCGGCGCGCGCCGCTCGCCGGCGACGACGCGCATCACGAAGCGCACGGCCGCTGGCTCGACGTGCTGCCGCGCATGCCCGCGCTGATCATCGGCACCGGCTTCTTCGCGCTGTTCGATACGCTCGCGCTGTCGCTGCTGCCGCTCTACGCGATGGATCACGGCGTCGCGAGCGCCACCGCCGTGCTGCTCGCGTCGATCATGCTGTTCGGCGATACCGCGATGCAGTTCCCGATCGGCTGGCTCGCGGACAAGCTCGGCCGCGAACGCGTGCACCTCGGCGCAGGCTGGATCGTGCTCGCCGGCCTGCCGCTGCTGCCGTTCGTGATCGCCAATCCGTGGCTCTGCTGGCCGTTGCTGTTCGTGCTCGGCGCGGCGGCCGGCAGCATCTACACGCTGTCGCTCGTCGCGTGCGGTGAACGCTTCCGCGGTGCGGCGCTCGTCACCGCAAGCTCGCTCGTGTCGGCATCGTGGAGCGCCGCGAGCTTCGGCGGCCCGCTGGTCGCCGGCGCGTTGATGGAACAACTGGGCAGCAACGCGCTGGTCGGCGTGCTGGTCGTCTGTGTCGCGGCGTTCGTCGCGGCCGCGCTGTGGGAGCGCCGCGTCGCGCTGCAGCGCGCGGTCTGATGCAGATTGGCGTTGGCGTTGGTGCGCAGCATCATGCACCGATACGCATCGGCCCGCTCGCGTCCCTCCCGCGGTAAACGAAAACGGCCCGCGCAATGCGGGCCGCCCTGTCCTTCCGGACTACGCGCGTTCTACACGTGACCTACGCGTAACGTTTCGCGCTGCGATCCGTCACGCGCCGCGCGCCGGCAAAATCTTGCCCGCACACGTGCCGAAGCCGACGCGATAGCCGTCGCCCTGGCACCAGCCGGCGAGCGTCAGCTCGTCGCCGTCCTCGATGAACGTGCGACTGCCGCCACCGTTCAGCGCGACCGGCTCCTTGCCGTTCCACGTCAGTTCGAGCAGGCTGCCGAACGAATCCTTCGTCGGCCCGCTGATCGTGCCCGAACCCATCAGGTCGCCCACGCGGGTGTTGCAGCCGGCCACCGTGTGATGCGCGAGCTGCTGCGCCATCGTCCAGTACATGTGCTTGAAGTTCGTGCGGCAGATCGACGTGGCCTCGGCGGCCCCTTCCGCGCGCAGCCTTACTTCCAGCGCGATGTCGAACGCATGCTTGCCCGCATGCTGCAGATACGCGAGCGGCTGCGGCGATTGCTCCGGCTGCGCGACGCGGAACGGTTCGAGCGCGTCGAGCGTGACGATCCACGGCGAGATCGTCGTCGCGAAGCCCTTCGAATTGAACGGCCCGAGCGGCACGTATTCCCATTGCTGGATGTCGCGCGCGCTCCAGTCGTTCAGCAGCACCATCCCGAAGATGTGCGCTTCCGCGTCCTCGCACGCGATCGGCTCGCCAAGCGCGTTGCCCTTCCCGACGATGAAACCCGTCTCCAGTTCGATGTCGAGCTTGCGGCACGCGCCGAACACCGGGCGCTCCTGGTCGGGCAGCTTCAGTTGCCCGCTCGGGCGCCGCACCGGCGTGCCGCTCACGACCACCGACGACGCGCGGCCGTTGTAGCCGATCGGCATCTCCGACCAGTTCGGCAGCAGCGCATTCTTCGGATCACGGAACATCGAGCCGACGTTGGTCGCGTGCTCCTTCGACGAATAGAAATCGGTGTAGCCGGGAATCTCGACCGGCAGATGCAGCGTCGCGTCACGCTGCGCGACGAGCACCTGCGCGCGCAGCGCCGCATCGTCGCGCAGCTTCGCGTTGTCGCGCGAGAACAGGTTCGACAGCTGCACGCGCACGCTGCGCCACGCGTCGCGGCCGAGCGCGACGAACGCATTGAGCGTCGGCGCGGCGAACACGTCGGCGCCGGCCGGCAGCGTCACGAGGCCCGCACGCGCGAGCGCTGCAAGATCGACGATCTGGTCGCCGAGCGCCACGCCCGCACGGCGCGACGCTTGCTTCGCATCGCTGAAGATCCCGAACGGCAGGTTCTGGATCGGGAAATCGCAGGCGGCGTCGTTCGCCGTCTCGACCCAGCTCTTGCGGGCCGGGTCGAGCGTCGCGCGCCAGTCTTGGGTATCGCTCATCGTTGCTCCGGATTGAAATGTTTCTTGATGCCTTGCCAGCATTCGAAGTAGTCCGCCTGCAGCTGCGCGGTGTCGAGCGCATAGCGCGTCGGCCGGATCAGCGTGCGGGTTTCGAACATGAACGCCATCGTCGCGTCGACCTTGTGCGGCTTCGTCGTGTCGCTCGCGGACGCCTTCTCGAACGTGTCCGCGTCGGGCCCGTGGCCCGACATGCAGTTGTGCAGGCTCGCGCCGCCCGGCACGAAGCCTTCGGCCTTCGCGTCGTACGCGCCGTGCACGAGCCCCATGAATTCGCTCGCGACGTTGCGGTGGAACCACGGCGGGCGGAACGTATCCTCGGCCGCGAGCCAGCGCGGCGGGAAGATCACGAAGTCGATCGTGTCGACGCCCGGCGTGTCGCTCTGCGACTGCAGCACCAGGAAGATCGACGGATCGGGATGGTCGTAGCTGATCGAGCCGATCGTGTTGAACAGGCGCAGGTCGTATTTGTACGGCGCGTAGTTGCCGTGCCACGCGACGACGTCGAGCGGCGAATGACCGATGTCCGCGCGCCACAGGCGGCCGTTCAGCTTCGCGATCAGTTCGAACGCCCCTTCGCGGTCTTCGTACGCGGCTTGCGGCGTCAGGAAGTCGCGCGGGTTCGCGAGACCGTTCGAGCCGATCGGGCCGAGGTCCGGCAGGCGCAGTTGCGCGCCGAAGTTTTCGCAGATGTAGCCGCGCGCGTCGCCGCCCGGCAGCGTGACAGCAAAACGCACGCCACGCGGGATCACCGCGATCTCGAACGGCTCGACGTCGACCCGGCCGAATTCAGTCGCGATGAACAGGCGCCCCTGCTGCGGCACGATCAGCAGTTCGCCGTCCGCGCTGTAGAAGAAGCGGTCCTGCATCGAGCGGTTCGCCGCGTACAGGTGGATCGCGCAGCCGTTCATCGCGGCGGCCGAGCCGTTACCGGCCATCGTCACGAGCCCGTCGACGAAATCGGTCGGCTCGACCGGCATCGGCAGCGGATCCCAGCGCAGCTGGTTCGGCGGCGTCGGCGGCACGTCGGCCGAATCGCCGAATTCCGACACGAGCCGCTGCGGGCCTGCGTACGGCTCGAACGGCCGGTGCACGGCCGCCGGGCGGATGCGGTACAGCCACGAGCGGCGGTTGTGGCCACGCGGCGCGGTGAACGCGGTGCCCGACAGCTGCTCCGCATACAGCCCGTACGGCGCGCGCTGCGGCGAGTTGCGGCCGTGCGGCAGCGCGCCGGGCAGTGCCTCGGTCGCGAATTCGTTCGCGAAACCGCTCTGGTAGCCGGCGGTCGCCGGTTTCGACAGGTCAAGCGTCATCGTTTCCTTTCTCCATCAATTCAGGGCGGCGTTCGGCGCCGGCGCGCCGCTGCGCCGCGTTACGCCCGCCAACCCGAGGACGAACAGCGCCGAGCACAGCACGGGCACCGCGGCAGCATGGAACAGCGCACCGTTCGACCAGTTGAGCGCAATCAGTTGTCCGCCGACGAGCGGCCCGAGCACCGAGCCGATCCGGCCGATGCCGAGGCTCCAGCCGATGCCCGTCGAGCGCAGCGACGTCGGGTAATACTGGCCCGCGAGCGCGTTCACGGCCGGCTGCCCGCCGACCACGCAGAACCCGCCCGCGAACACGACCACCAGTAGCCACGGCAGCGCATGCGCGACCGAGCCGATCAGCCCCACCGACACGGCCGCACACGCGAAGCATGCGAACAGCACGCGCACGAAGCCGTAACGTTCGATGAACCAGCCGAGCGACAGCGTGCCGATCACGCCGCCCGTCTGCAGCACCGTGCCGACGATCACGGCCGTGCCCGGCGAATAGCCGGCGTCGCGCATCACGGTCGGCAGCCAGTTCGACAGGAAGTACAGATCGATCAGGTTCATGAAGCTGATCGCCCACAGCAGCAGCGTGACCGGCAGGCGGCCGTGGCTGAACAGCTCGGCGACCGGCGCGCCGGTCGCGGCGCGCTCGCGCACCACGAGCCGCGTGTTCGCATCGATGCCGGCCTGCGGCGCGAAATGTGCGAGCCACTCGCGTGCCTGCGCGACGCGCCCTTTCAGCACCAGGAACTGCAGCGACTCGGGCAGCCGCGCGACCATCGCGATCGTCAGCACGAGCGGCACCGCGCCGCCGACGAAGAACACCGACCGCCAGCCGAGCGCCGGAATCAGCGCGGCGCTGATGAAGCCACCGATCGCCGCGCCGAGCGTGAAACCGCACGACACGATCATCATCCGCTTCACGCGATGCGCGGCCGGGCTGAACTCGCCGACCAGCGCCATCGCGTTCGGCATGATGCAGCCGAGGCCGAGGCCCGTGACGAAGCGCAGCGCCATCAGCACCGGGATCGAACCCGCGAACGGCGTCGCAAGCATCGTCACCGCGAAGAACAGCGTCGAGCCGATCAGCACCGGGCGCCGCCCGATCCGGTCGGCCAGCACCGACAGCCCGAGCGCGCCGAGCAGCATCCCGAACAGGCTCGCGCTGAACACGGGCCCAAGCGCCTGCTTCGGCACGCCCCATTCGGCGATCACGCTCGGTGCGACGTAGCCCATCGCCTGCGCATCGAAGCCGTCGATCACGAGGCACAGCCCGCACAACACGAGCAGCATCCAGTGGAAACCCGGGCGATGGGTCTCGTCGATCACGCGCTCGACTTCGAGCACGCGCGCGTCGGCCGGCGCCGCGCTCATTGCGTCACCTCGGCGGCCGGATGCACGGGCGGCGTCACGCCCTGGCGCGCGAGCGCCATCGCTTCGCGCAGTACGTCGGCGTCGCCGATCTGGTTCGCGAGCAGCAGGATCAGCTTCGCGTTGACGAGCTGGCTGTCGGCGTCGGACAGGTCGCGATGCATGTCGATCAGCGCTTCGTAGAACGCGTCCGGGTCAGCCAGGCGCGGGCGGGTGTCGAGTGAGGGCATGACGGAGTCTCCGGTGTCTTTATCGTTTTCAGCGTGCGCAGGTCGCGCGCGCCAGTGCGTCGGCCAGCGCCTGACGGTCGAGCGTGCGTGTGCGCGCGCATACGTGCTGGTCGGGGCGCAGCAGGTAGAACGTGCCGGGCTTCGCGTCGTAGCGTTGCGCGGCGAAGCCGTCGACGTCCTCCACGACGTCGACACCCGCGACCGGCTGCGCGTGCCCGGCCGGCACGACGAGCACGGGCCGCACCGGCAGCGCGAGGCCGTCGAGCGCCTGCGCGAGTGCGGCCGCATCGCCCGGCAACCCGAACAGCACGCCGGTGAAGCCGCTGCCCAGATGCTGCAGCAGCCAGCCCGACGCGCCCTGCGTACGCACCGGCGCATCGGCCGCCGCCGCGCCCGGCCGCATCGCGCCCGCGAAGGCGTCGCCGTTGCGGTCCGGTGTGTTCAGCGGCGAATCGGCGAGCACCGCCGGCACCGACAGGCGGCCGCTGTTCACGAGCTTGCGCGCGAACTCGCAGTCGCGCGCAAGCTTCAGCGTCGCGTCGCGGAACACGCGCGACACCGGGCTCTTCGGCGTGATGAAGTCGGTCGAGCGCGTCGAGTTGCGGATGTTCTCGTCGGCTGCGAATTCACGCTCGCTCGCATACGTATCGAGCAGGCTGTCGGCCGAGCGGCCGTCGAGCACGAACTTCAGCTTCCACGCGAGGTTGTCGGCATCCTGCACGCCGCTGTTCGCGCCGCGCGCGCCGAACGGCGACACGCCGTGCGCGGAATCGCCCGCGAACAGCACGCGGCCGTGCCGGAACGACGCCATCCGCTGGCAGCGGAACGTATAGACGCTCACCCATTCGAGCTCGAACTCGACGTCCGGCCCGAGCAGCGCCCGCACGCGCGGGATCACGCGCTCCGGCTGCTTCTCGGCGACGGGGTCCGCATCCCAGCCGAGCTGGAAGTCGATGCGCCATACGTTGTCGGGCTGGCGATGCAGCAGCACCGACTGATTCGGGTGGAACGGCGGGTCGAACCAGAACCAGCGCTCGGTCGGAAACTCCGCCTTCATCTTCACGTCGGCGATCAGGAAGCGGTCCTTGAACGTGCGGCCGTGGCTTTCGAGGCCCATCATCGTGCGCATCGGGCTGCGCGAACCGTCGGCCGCGATCACGTACTGCGCGCGCAGCGTCGTGACGCCTTCCGGCGTTTCGATCGTCAGCATCGCGTGTTCGGCCGACTGATCGATACCCGTGACCTTGTGCTTCCAGCGGATATCGATGTTCGGCAGCTCGAACGCGCGGTCGGCCAGGTAGCCTTCGACGTAGTACTGCTGCAGGTTGATGAACGCGGGGCGCGCATGCCCTTCCTCGGGCAGCAGGTCGAACGCGTACAGCTGCTCGTCCTGCAGGAATACCTTGCCGACGTGCCAGCTCACCCCCTTGTCGACGAAGCGCTCGCCGCAGCCGAGCCGGTCGAAGATCTCGAGCGTGCGCTTCGCGAAGCAGATCGCACGCGAGCCGGTCGACAGCGTGTCGTCGTCGTCGAGCAGCACGACGCTCACGCCCTGCTGCGCGAGGTCGATCGCGGCCGCGAGGCCCACCGGGCCCGCGCCGACGACGATCACCGGGTGAACGGTCGTGTCCTGCGCACGCGGGCGGTATTCGAACTTCAGCGTCTGGTAATCGATGCTCATGGTCGCCATCCGCTCCTCAACCCTGCCGGACGCGGGCTGGCACGCCCGTCATCCCGCCCGCCGCCTGCCGGCGCGCCACACCGCTCTCCCACGTGCCATTTCTGTCAACCGCCACGTCTCGCTCCTTGCTTCCTGTTGATTCGTGAACGGCGCCGTGTCGCGGCGCCCGCCTGCCGCATTTCTTGATCGGCGACACATCCTGGATTTACGAATAGTAAAACCAATTACGAATAGTAAAATCAACGTAAACCCTAGGCGAAGCGTCGAAGGCGGGATAACCATATGAACGAAACGCCGAGCCGAGCTTGGCCGGCGCTGCTAATATCAAGCTACGAGGCGGCCCGTTCGGCCGCCGTTTTTCCTTCTTAAGCCGATGATTCCGCCCACCATTCCCGAGCTGGTCGCCCGTGCCGGGCAACTGCCGTATCTGCGGGATCACCTCGCGCTCGCCGATGGCGGCACCGCAAGCGCGAACCTGCCCGAGCGCACGCTCGGCAGCGCCTACGAACCGATCTACGACGTGACGATGCCGGGCGCACCGCAATCGACGTCGTTCGCGGACGCGATCGAGCGCTACGGCGACGAGCTCGGCTTCCAGGCCGTCACGGTCGTCACGGGCGCGCCGCACGATCCGGTCGACTCGGCCGTCGACGACCAGACGCTCGTCGCGATCGACCGCCTGTCGCGCGCGCTGCACGCGATCAATTTCTTCGGCGCACAGCGCCACGGGCTGCTGTTCCTGCGCGTGCATGAACGGCTGCTGAAGAGCGTGAAGTACGACCACGGCAAGCATTTCTCGTCGGTGCTGCAGCGCTTCGGGCTGCCGGCCGAGCGGATCGTGATCGAGCTGCCGGCGGTCGCGGTCGCGCACAAGACCTTCCTCGGCTACCTGACGCGCAGCTACCAGCATCACGGCTTCAAGGTCGCCGACAAGCTGCCGGACCCGGGCCGCATCCTCGCGGTCGAATCGGACATGGCGCGCCCGGACTACATCAAGATGGATGCGGGCATCGCGTTGCGCGACGGGATGGTCAAGGCGCTCGTCGCGTATGCGCAGCGCGTGCGGATTCCGCTGATCTTCGACGGTGTCGTCGACGAAACGCAGTGCGAGCTGCTGCGCCAGTACGATGTCCGGTTCATGCAGGGGCCCGTGTTTGCGAAGGTCGTGACGGCCTGAGCCTCGGTGGATGAGGGGGTTCGCACACGCGGGGCGTCGCGTGCCGAAAGTGGAATGCAGGTGATGTGACGGGGGATCGTGCCGCCTTGCTTGCCCCGTTGTCCGATGTCCGGCGGGCAGTTCCCCGCCTCGTCAAAAGACCGGCTTCGCGGGAACGCGCGCGCCTCGTTTCCGGCGCAGTCGATGTCGGCGGTTACCTACCGCTTACGCCCTTCCACCATCATCGTACTTGGGCAGATCGTCGTCGATCTCGATGCCCGGGAAGCGATCCCCATACCAGACATGCCAGGCCGGACGTAGGCGCGACGGCTCGTCGAGCGTCGCGTAATTAATCTCGACCGTCTTCGGTGCATCGATTTGCCGGTATTCGAGCTGCGCGCCGCAACGGCCGCAGAAGCGCCGCTCGCCCCACGCGCTCGACGCATACACCGTCGGCTCACCTTGCAGGTATTCGAACGCGTCGATCGGCACCGATGCCGACGCGACGACCGCCGCGCCGGTCGTGCGCTGACAGAGCCGGCAGTGGCAAAAACCGGCGTCGGCCGGGACATGGGTGATCAGGTACCGGATCGCGCCACATGCGCATCCGCCTTCCATCGGTTCTGCGTGAGACATGGCAAGCCTCGTCGTCGGTGAGCTGGCGATCGATCATGCGCGCGGTTCGTCCGTGACACAACCGGCGGCGGTGTCGCACGCGTACGCCGCCGACCGTACCGGCGACGGCCCCCTACCGCTCGCGCCCCCGCTCAGGCCGTCTGCCCGAGCCGCTGCGCGAGCGTCTTCAGCTTCGGCCCGACCTGCGTACGGAACACGTCCTCGTCCATCGACGACGCGGGGCCGCTGCAGCTCAGGATCAGCCAGCGCCCCTCGCGCGGCTCGCGAAACGGGACGGCCGCCGCGTTGACGTCCATGTGCCACGCCCTGAACGAATAGCAACAGCCCCCCGTCGAGAACTCGGCCACCGCCTGCTGCGCGGCGGCGACGAGCGCATCGGCGTCGGCCGCGCCGCCGGCCGCACGATGCAACTCCGCATAAAGCGCGCGTCGCGCGTCTTCCGGCTGCACGGCCAGGTACGCGCGCCCCATCGAGCTCGTCAGCATCGACAGCCGCGAACCGGGCGCAAGCCCGAGCGTCAGCGCGGTCTCGCTGCGGATCGTCTCCAGGTAGATCATGTCGAGCCCGTCGCGGCAGCCGAGCGACACGGCCGCGCCGATGTCGCGCGCGAGCGCCTGCATGTGCGGCCGCGCGAGGTCGATCGTGCCCGCGCCCGACAGCAGCGCGTAGCCGAGCGACAGCACGCCGGCGTCGAGCGCATACTTTCCGAGCGTCTCGTCGTAACGCAGGTAGCCGAGCACGGTCAGCGTGTAGGCGAGCCGGTTCACGGTCGCCTTCGGCAGCCCGGTGCGCTCCGCGAAGTCGCGGTTGCCCAGCATCGTCTCCCCGGGCCGGAATGCGCGCAGCAGGTCGAGCCCGCGCGCGAGCGCGACGACGAACTTGCGTTCGTCGATCGTGGTTTCGTCGATGGTTGAAAGTGTCATCTGGTGCTACACTGGGTTCGATTTGCAAAACATTGTTCCGCACAGCGGAACTTCCGTCAAGCAAACTCTTAGGTAATAAACCCGGCTGAATCAGGGACGACCGCAAAGCATGGGATCCGGGGAAGCGCTGAAGCGCTAACTCGGGTCGACCGCGAAGCATGGGACCCGGGGAAGCGCTGAAGTGCCAACTCGGGTCGACCGCAAAGCATGGGACCCGAGCAAGCGCTGAAGTGCTAACTCGGGTCGACCGCGAAGCATGGGACCCGAGTAAGCGCTGAAGCGCTAACTCGGGTCGACAGGAGATGAGACGATGAGTGCTGCAACTTTTCATTGGGACGATCCGCTGCTGCTCGACCAGCAACTGACCGAAGAAGAGCGGATGGTGCGTGATGCCGCGCAGGCGTACGCGCAGGACAAGCTCGCACCGCGCGTCACCGAAGCGTTCCGCCACGAACGCACCGACGCCGAAATCTTCCGCGAGATGGGCGAAGTCGGCCTGCTCGGCCCGACGATTCCCGAGGAATACGGCGGCCCCGGCCTCAACTACGTGAGCTACGGCCTGATCGCCCGCGAAGTCGAGCGCGTCGATTCGGGCTACCGGTCGATGATGTCCGTGCAGTCGTCGCTCGTGATGGTGCCGATCTACGAATTCGGCTCCGATGCGCAGAAGCAGAAATACCTGCCGAAACTCGCCACCGGCGAATGGATCGGCTGCTTCGGGCTGACCGAGCCGAACCACGGCTCCGATCCGGGCAGCATGGTCACCCGCGCGAAAAAGGTGCCCGGCGGCTACTCGCTGTCCGGTGCGAAGATGTGGATCACGAACTCGCCGATCGCCGACGTGTTCGTCGTGTGGGCGAAGCTGGAAGAGAACGGCAAGGACGCGATCCGCGGCTTCATCCTCGAGAAAGGCTGGAAAGGCCTGTCGGCGCCCGCGATCCACGGCAAGGTCGGGCTGCGCGCATCGATCACCGGCGAGATCGTCCTCGACGAGGTGTTCGTGCCGGAAGAGAACCTGATGCCGAACGTGAGCGGCCTGCGCGGCCCGTTCACGTGCCTGAACTCGGCGCGCTACGGGATCGCATGGGGCGCGCTGGGCGCCGCCGAGTCCTGCTGGCACACCGCGCGCCAGTACGTACTCGACCGCCAGCAGTTCGGCCGGCCGCTCGCCGCGAACCAGCTGATCCAGAAGAAGCTCGCCGACATGCAGACCGAAATCACGCTCGGCCTGCAAGGCGTGCTGCGCCTCGGCCGGATGAAGGACGAAGGCACGGCGGCCGTCGAGATCACGTCGATCATGAAGCGCAACTCGTGCGGCAAGGCACTCGACATCGCACGACTCGCGCGCGACATGCTCGGCGGCAACGGTATCTCCGACGAATTCGGCGTCGCGCGCCACCTCGTGAACCTCGAAGTGGTCAACACGTACGAAGGCACGCACGACATCCACGCGCTGATCCTCGGCCGCGCGCAGACGGGCATCCAGGCATTCTTCTGATCGTCCGGATGCGGCGAGTGCGGCAGCCACGCCCTGCTCGCGCAAAACACACGGCCCGCCCGGCAGTCATGCCGGGCGGGCCGTTTTTCATCGGATTCGCGCACCGGGCCACCGGCCCGGTATCGCGCTCATTTGCAGCCGCTGCTTACTTGTTCGGCTGCGGCGTGAGGCGCAGATACGGACGCACCGCGTTGAAGCCCTTCGGGAAGCGTTTCTTCAGCTCTTCCGGATCCTGCAGCGACGGGACGATCACGACATCGTCGCCATCCTTCCAGTTGCCGGGCGTCGCGACCTTGTAGTTGTCGGTCAGCTGCAGCGAGTCGATCACGCGCAGCACTTCGTCGAAGTTGCGCCCCGTGCTGGCCGGATACGTGATGGTGAGCCGCACCTTCTTGTTCGGGTCGATCACGAACAGCGAACGCACCGTCAGCGTTTCGTTCGCGTTCGGGTGGATCATGTCATACAGTTGCGAAACCTTGCGGTCAGCATCGGCGATGATCGGGAAGCCGACGACCGTCGACTGCGTGTCGTTGATGTCGTTGATCCAGCCCTTGTGCGATTCGACACCGTCGACCGACAGCGCGATCACTTTTACATTGCGTTTCTCGAATTCTCCCTTCAGCTTCGAGGTCAGCCCGAGTTCGGTCGTGCACACCGGCGTGTAGTCGGCCGGATGGGAGAACAGGACGCCCCAGCTGTTGCCCAGCCACTCGTGAAACTTGATCGGGCCCAGGCTCGATTCCTGCTCGAAATCCGGTGCGATGTCGCCAAGACGCAGACTCATGATGTTCCCTCCTCGAACGATGCTGGTTGAAACCGCGCCCGGGTCGGCGCGGGAAAGTCTGTCAGCTTACGGGAAGCAATGGGGCATGCGAACGATTATTCCGTTTGATATTCATACTTTTTTGTCATTTTTGCCCGGTGTCGGTGACGGACGGACGGCCACGCGGGAAACTTTTCACCCCGTTTGCCGCTCTGTTGATGATTACAAGTCGTTTACCATGCGGTCTTGCACTGCCGTCGTGTGTCTTCCTGGCTCGCCAGCAGGCAGGCGTTTCGCTACGATGTGAACCTGCAGCATGACAGCAAGAAGGGAGTTGCAATGTCGGAAATCAACAAGGAGAAACTGATGTCGGATATCAAAACCGTTCTCTCGGACGCCGAAGACCTGCTCAAGCAAGCTGCGAGCAGCACGGGCGACCGTGCGGCCGAGCTGCGCGAGAAAGCCATGTCGCGCCTCAAGCAGGCCAAGGAAAAGGCTGCCGACGTCCAGGTCGTGGTGGTCGAGAAAGGCAAGAAGGCCGCGCGCGCGACCGACGATTACGTACACGAGCATCCGTGGACGTCGATCGGCGTCGCCGCCGGCGTGGGTGTGCTGATCGGCCTGCTGATCAACCGCAAGTAACGCGCTCTGCGCCGTTTCGTCCCGTCGGCCGCGTCGCGCGGCCTGCGGGCGTCGAAGCCAGCCGGCGGTTTCCGCCGGCCGGCTTTGTCCTAGCTGCACGCGCACGCACCTCACCCATGACGACAGACACCACCTCGCCGCCGTCCGGCCAAGGACCGCTGCGCCGCTTCGTCGGCTCCGCGATCGGCCTTCTGCAAACGCGCCTCGAACTGGTGGGCATCGAGCTTGCCGAGGAGAAGGAGCGCCTGATGGGCGTGCTGTTCCTCGGGCTCGCCGCGATGATGCTCGCGACGATGGCGCTCATCAGCCTGACCGTGCTCATCGCGATCGCGTTCTGGGATACCTACCGCTGGCAGGCGCTCGCGGCGATCACCGTGCTGTATGCGGTGGGCGGGATCGCATGCGCACTGAAAGCCCGCTCGGGCCTGCGCGATGCGCCGACCGTATTCGAGGCAACGCTCGCCGAACTCGAGAAAGACCGCGAACTGTTCCGCGGCAAGCCGTGAACGCAGTCGCGCTCACCCCTCCCACCTACTTCGCCGACGCGCCATGAGCCAGAACGTCACGGGCAATTCACCCCGCTCCCATTCGTCGCGATCGAACTGGAGCGCGTCGCAGCATCGCGCGCTCCGCAAGGAACTGCTGATCCTGCGATCCGAAGTCGAGCGGCTCGAACTCGCGGAAGCCGCCGGCGAAATGCGCCACGCGGTCACGCGCTTCAGCTGGCTCAAGGTGTTCATCCCGGGCCTGTCCAGCAACAAGTTCAGCCAGTCCGCCAAGAACCTGAACGCGAGCCTCGGCCAGCTCGTCAACCAGTATCCGATGCTGAGCTCGCTCGCGTCGCTCGTGCTCGCCAAACCCGTTCGCTCGCTGCTGCGCGCGAGCGCGGGCCCCGCGCTGAAGTGGGGTACCGTCGGTTTCGCGGCATGGGAGGTCTACCGGATCTGGAAGCAGTCCCGCGACGAGCGTGGTCTCGACACGCACGACGACTGACCGTCGTCGGCATCCTGCGCGCACGGCCAAGCGCCGCGGCGCGCCTTTCCTCCGAGTTCAACGCACACCCCAGCACGCGGCGATCTGTCCGTCAGCGCCGTCACGCCGCACATTACCTTTCGTCCCGTCCGAACGCAGCGTGAATGCGCCGCACGCATCGTCGTGCATCGGGCCCGTGTCGAGCGGGATGGCCTCCAGGTCGTAACTCACCGGCGAATCGTCGCGGTCCGGCCGCCTGAGCGCCAGTCGATAGACCGCGCGCCCGTCCGGCGGCGCTTGTGTGAGCGCCATCGGCAATGCCGAAGGCGGCACACCGTCCACTGTTTCGAGATATTGGGCCGCCCGGTACAACGCGGCGACCGCCGACGCGCGATGAACGCGCACGACATGCTCGCGATACGACGGGATGCCCCATCCGGCCAGCACCGAGACGATCGCGAGCACGATCATCAGCTCGATCAGCGTGAATCCCGCCGAGCGGTAGACGGACGCGCGACCGTTCATCGAAGCACCGTCGCGACGCGACGCCAGTGCAGGGCGACGATGTGTCCATCACGGATCGCGACCTGATGCTGCAGCCAGACTGCGCTCGATGCGTGCGCACCGACGCCACGCGCGGTGACGACGTAAGCGCGGCCGCCGGCCGGCCCCGCCCCGCGCCACGCTTCGATCAGGCATCGTGGCGGTTGAACGGCCATCGGCCATCCGGCGAACGGCGCGAACGCTTCGGCGACCGTCAGCGCCGGCATGCGCCGCCACGCGTCGGGCTCCGCGTGCGACTCGCGTTCACTCACGTACGGCGCCGAGCCCCGGCGCAATCGCGCGGTGCACGCTGCCAGCGCGGCGTCGGCCGCGTGGAATGCGACCAGCCGATCGGATAATGCGCGTGTACGGCGCGATTCCGTCAGTGCGGCTTCGAACCACGTGCCGGTCAGCGCCGCCACCGCTGCGCCAACCGCGATCACGGCAGGCAAGGCGAGGCCCGCGTCGCGACGCCAATCGCGGCTGGCTGACCGCAGGCGTATGTGCGGCGCTTGCTGGCTCGCTGTTTGGACTTTCGCACCTGCAGCCTGCCGCGGACCGCCACAGCGTGCTTCGATTCGCTCATGCATGTTGCGTGTCGCGACGCGCCGCGACCTCTCCCGCGTCGGCCCCGCTCCGTTCATCGCGGCACCTCGGATTCATCCGTGACATCACGCGGCGTATTGTCGAATGTGCGCGCGGCATTCCGCAACGCGACGATGCGATCGAGCGTCAGACTCACGCGGCCGTCTTGCGCAACGACAGTGCGGCCGTCGCAGTCGACGTGCCGTATCGGCTCGCCCGTCGGTTCGCCACGCGCCCGCACGCAGACATGCACCGCCAGGACATCGCGCCAGTCGTCGCCACGCAATGCATCGGCATCGACGAACTGCGTGCCACCGCGGCGAAGATAGCGCATCCGCAACTGATCGATTCCCGACACGACCGGCTGCGGCGTGCCCGGACGGCCGCTTCCTTCGCAATACAATTCAGGCTCGCCCGTCGACGGACTGGTGTGCACGTCGAAGCGGTTTTCCACCGGCGCAGGTTCGCCGGACACACCGACACCCTGCCCAAGGCAATCCGACACCTGGCCGCCAACGGTGGACCACGTCGACACGGCATCGCCGACGTAGCGGATCAACAGCGCGTCCGATGCACCGCGCACGGGCTCACACCGTAACTGCGCGCCCTCTCCCCGCACGCGCGCCATCGAACAGCCGAACACCGGTGGCAACGACGGCACGCCTTCCCCATCCCTATCGAGCGGCCGAAATCCTGCCATCTGGATCTGCTGGCCGATCAGCATCAGCGCGGTGCCGGCAGCATCACGCATCCGGAATCCGTCATCCGCGCGCCGCTGTGCGACGCGCTGCGCGTGGTACAGCGCACCGGCCGCCGCGAGCACGAGCAGACCGACGGTCATCGCAATCAACACTTCAAGCAACGTATGCGCGCGCATGCGGCGATCAGCGTTCATCGGCTTCAGCCTCCCGATACGGAATCCGGACGCACGACGGCGGCTGCGCCGAGCTTCCCGCCGCTTCGCATCGCGGCCCGGTGGCCGCATTGCCGCCGCGCCAGCCGACAACCGTGTAGCGGACGCCATCCGGCCGATCACCGCGCGTCATCGTGCCGCCGGGCAGCGACGCCGCGACCCGCGCCGCGAGGCCATCGTCGGCCTCCGCAGCGACGTGCAAGCGCTCGATACGCGCATCGGCCAGCCACAGCGCGCGTTCACGCCAGATCGTCGCGCGCTGCGCACGCGCCATCGCAAGCTGGCTGCCCGCTACGGCCAGCATCACGGTCGCGAGCAGCGCGATGGCCAGCATCGCTTCGATCAGCGACGTGCCGCGCATGGCGTTGCGCATGACGCTCACGCCGCGTCGCAACGGCCGGCGACAACCCGCGCCCGGCCGCCTGCCGCGATTCGTACGCAACGCGACGCATGCGCGTCGTTACCCCCCGGCACGTCGCGTCGCGGACGCAATTCGAAGCGCCGGATGCCACCGATTGCCTGACCGACCGGCGGTGCGAACGCGAGATCGTGCGCGGCACCCGCGACGGCCACTTCGGCATCGCTCGGATAGCGCCGCAGCACGCGTGACTGCCCGTCGACCTGCCCGCTGACGATCCAGTCACACGACCATTCAGCCGGATCGCACCGCTCACCTGCACGCAGACAGGTGCCGGCGCTACCCGCCCGGCACAGCGTGACGCGCACGCCGAGACGCGTCGCCTCGGTACGTGCAAACGACAGCGCACCGAGCAACGCGCGCGAGCGGGCATCCACACGTTCGCGCATGCGCCACTGGTCGAACGCGGGCGCAGCATACAGCGCGAGCCCGGCCGCCAGCGAGATGGCAACCATCAGCTCGACGAGCGTGAACCCGCCCGCGCGTCGCAATACATTTTTCAGGGGTTGAGCGTGCAGTCCCATCGCAGTCGTCCTTCGCCAAGGTGATGCGACGACTGTAGCGATACGTGCGGACACGCACCATTTGCCGAATGGCCGACTGGCGGCATGCAATCGCGACCGACACAATCGGCGCGAACTGACCAACGGAGAAGACGATGAACGAACGCAGCGCGTCAGCGCTTACGCGGAGTCTTGGCGGGAGAGGCGCGACGGAACTCTTCGATCACGTCGGCAAATTCGGAAACGTCCTCGAACTGGCGATACACCGATGCGAAGCGGACATAAGCGATCGTATCGAGGCCGCGCAACTCGTTCATCACGAGTTCGCCGAGCTTCTCGCTACGCACTTCGCGCTCGCCTGTCGCGAGCAGTTGATATTCGATGCGGGCGACCGCCGCGTCGATCGCGTCGGCAGCCACCGGCCGCTTGCGCAGCGCGAGTTGCATGCTGGCGACGATCTTGCGACGGTCGAATTCCGTGCGGCTGCCGTCCTTCTTCACGACGAACGGCAGGGACAGCTCGACCCGCTCGTACGTCGTGAAGCGCTTGTCGCAAGCCGAGCAGCGACGGCGCCGCCGGATCGCGGCGCCATCTTCGGACACGCGGGAATCCACGACCTGCGTGTCGTCATGCCGGCAGAACGGGCAGCGCATCGTCGATCAGCGATAGACCGGGAAACGCTTGGTCAGCTCGGCGACCTGCGCGCGCACGCGCTCGATCGTCGCGGCATCTTCCGGATTGTCCAGCACGTCCGCGATCAGGTTGCCCACCTGCTCCGCTTCCGCCGGACCGAAGCCGCGCGTCGTCATCGCCGGCGAACCCAGGCGCACGCCGCTCGTCACGAACGGCTTTTCCGGATCGTTCGGGATCGCGTTCTTGTTCACCGTGATGTGCGCCGCGCCCAGTGCCGCTTCCGCTGCCTTGCCCGTGATGTTCTTTGCACGCAGGTCCACCAGC